>JAUCQD010000115.1 GCA_030372945.1 Methanothrix sp.
CAAATATTCTGCTCAAAGCTCGCCTGGGCCCCACCGATGAGGTGAGCTGTATAATTAAGCACCGCATCCCAGCTATCGATGACGATCATGGGGTTGTCCATATCCTCGGCCTCATCGAAGAAAACTTTGAAGAAATCCAGGACAGCATAATAGTTGGTCAGATCTTTGCCCATGCCGCTCAGGCTCTCCAGAAGCTTATTTTGGGTGGCATTTATCACGTTCTTGGGCGGAATGACATCTCTTATCCAGGGATTCGTTGCATAAAGCCGACGCGGGTCTATGCGAGTAGATATGTACATCCCATTCTTCTCCTCGCATAGGCTGTTCATGATCTCCAGGGAGAGAGTTGTCTTGCCGGTTCCCGGCAGCCCTTTGATTAGAAATGTCTGGCCCCTCTCTAGCAGGAAGAAGTCCTTGATCTCCCTGGGTATGGACATCTGAACTTTGTTTGGCATAAATGGCCATCCTCATTTAACACTAATCTGAAACACTGATCTGAAACCTCACAGATAGCATCTATTGGCTCTTTTCATGAGTGCGCAAATCTGATCCGAACTGACTCTGAACGAAAAACACACGACCTTATCTTCCTCATTGCAAAAGCCGATGTCTACTGTGGGCAGTGGCTCGACTTCTGTTGCAGTTGCACGTTCCTCAGCATATCTCGCGCTCGAATTTCTGATCCTCCAAAGCTTAGAAGGGCCCACTTCAACGAACTCAACCTTGCCCTCGGAGCTGAGCACGGAGAGGTATTTTATCACAGTGGTTTTGCTGACGCCTGCGTTTTTTGCAACATCCACTGTGGTAAGACCTACATCCGATTCCCCGATGACTTCCAGTATCCGCTCTTTATAGGAAGTCATTTGCGCCACCGCTCTTCTGAATGATTAATTCTCATTGGGGTCATTCTCATATCCTTACTCGTCTGTCCAATCTCTCATCCTCATATTTCTATTTTTCATATTGCCCAAAAAAATTTATGTCCTAGTCTGGCCTTTGAGGAACTAGATGGAGCCTCAATGACCAAGGAATGCAGAAATGCTCAAAGAGGGCATGACGATTTCTGGCCGCCAGTGCGCGGCGATTTTGTGGTGGGGGATCCTGAGGCAAGGGTGGCAGTTGTCACCTTGGCAAGCAGGCTTCGTGCAGAGGGTGCCGCTATCAGCGGGCCCTGCAAGACTGAGAACCTTGGCGTGGAGAAGATCGTGGCCAATACGATCTCCAACTGCAACATAAGGTTCCTCATCATCTGCGGAGCGGAGTCGAAGGGCCATCTGCCTGGAGATACCCTCCTAGCATTACACAGAAATGGCATAGATGGGCAGGGGAGGATTATCGGCTCAAAGGGCGCAATTCCCTTCATCCAGAATCTGCCACCAGAAGCTGTGAGGCGTTTTCAGGAGCAGGTGGAGCTGATAGACTGCATAGGGCTGGAGGATGAAGACGAGATAGCTCTGCAAATCGAAAGATACAACCGCTTGGCTGAGCCCTATCCTGGCGAGCCTTTCCAGGTGGTCAAGAGGAAGGCCGCGAGAGAGGAGATCTTGGCTGGAGAAGGAGACCTGATCTTAGGAGCGGGGACGGTCATGGATGCAGCTACTTGGCTCGTTTTCGCAGAGGAAAAATAGCTGGGGGAGGAACAAGTGTTCAGGTTCAAGCACGAGCAGTCAATTGTAAATGTCGGTGGCGTGAAATTTGGAGGCCAGCCTGGTGAGCTGCCCACGGTTCTTTGCGGCACAATATTTTATCAGGGGCACGGGATTGTGCAGGACGATGCGCAGGGGATCTTCGACAGGCTCGCAGCCGAGCGACTTGTGAGCCGTCAAGCCGAGCTCTCTGAAGAGACCGGAAATCCGGCGATATTGCATCTTTACGCACGCACCATCGAGGCTGCTGAAAGATATCTTGCTTTTGCAGGCGATGTTTGGGATGGGCCGCTGATCATCGACTCTGCAGATCCTGCCGTGCGTGCGGCCTCGGCGCGGCTCGTCTCGGAGATTGGATATGCAGATAAGTCCATTTACAACAGCATCAGCGTTGCCACAGGTGAGGCAGAGGCTCAGGCAATCAGGGACTCAGAGATGGATTCGGCCATAATCTTAGCCTACAACCCAGCAGACTCAAGCGTTGACGGGTCTCTTCAGGTTCTGGAGACAGGGGGATCGGTCAAGGAAAAGGGTTTGATTTCGCTTGCAAAAGACGCCGGGATGGTCAATCTGCTTATCGACCCGGGCATAGTTCCCCTGGGCAGCGGAGCAGGGTCAGCGCTGCGCTTTTCCGTCGTCGTCAAGGCAAGGCTCGGGCTGCCCACAGGATCGGGAATTCACAATGCTGTAAGCGCATGGCCTTGGCTGCGTCAGGCTGACAAGGCCACAAAGTGGTGCTGCGATGCTGCCGCCTCAGCCCTGCAGCTTGGGGCCGCAGGCGACTTCTTGCTTTACGGGCCGATCGAGAGTGCGAAGTTCATCTTCCCAGCGGCAGCAATGGCCGATATCATGATTGCAGAGGCAGTGAGAGATCTGGAGATCGAGCCTGCCTTGGAGCATCCTCTTCGTCGATTGGTCTAGAATTGATTTATACGGGATAAGAGGAGACTGCACAACATGTATCTTTCTCGCGAGGAGGAGGAGATCTGCAGAGGCGACCATGGCCCAACCCTCCAGAAGATGATGAATATCCTGGTGGCTCTGGGTGAGATCTATGGCGCAGAAAGGCTTGTGCCCGTGAGGTCTGCTCAGATTGCAGGAGTATCATTCAAGAACATCGGCGATGCAGGCCTGCAGTGGATATCGGACCTCAATGGCCGCGTGCGGGTGCCGAGCATCCTCAACCCATCTGGAATGGACCTTTGCCGCTGGAAGGAGATGGGAATCACGGAAGAGTTCGCCTACAAGCAGCAGGCCACCATCGATGCTTACCGTAAATTGGGAATCACCCCAGACTGTACCTGCACGCCCTACCAGCTCTACGACTCCCTGGCAAGCCGGGGCGATCATCTGGCCTGGAGCGAGTCGTCTGCTGTCTCATACGCAAATTCCGTCATCGGCGCCATGACCAACAGGGAGGGAGGGCCATCTGCTCTTGCGGCAGCACTGATCGGAAAGACGCCTAAATATGGTTACCATCTGGATGAAAACCGCATGCCCACGCACCTAGTAGAGATTAAGGACGAATTAGCAGGCGCTGACTATGGTGCTGTGGGGTTTCTGGTTGGCAGGATCGTCAAGGATGGCGTGCCCATTTTCCATCTGCGGTCCAGGCCCAAATCAGACGAGCTGAAGGCCCTCGGTGCATCAATGGCAGCCAGTGGATCTGTTGCCCTCTACTACGTCGAGAACGTCACGCCGCCTGCCCCGCCAGGGGCAGAGCCGGAGGAAAAAATCACCATCGATAGATCGGATGTCGACGATGTTTACAAAAATTATTCTGGAAGAGACGCAGACATCATTGCCCTGGGATGTCCCCATTGCTCCATGCAGGAGCTGGAGCAAATTGCCAAACTGCTGGAGGGAGAGACTGTGAAAAAGGAGCTATGGGTCTGTACAGCCAGGAAGATCGCAGAATCGTGCCCAGAGCTTGTGGCAAAGATCGAGGCGAGCGGTGCAAGGGTCTTTTGCGACACCTGCATGGTGGTCTCCCCTGCATGCGAGCGCTACAAGAAGATGATGGTGAACTCGGGGAAGGCGCTGATTTACATCCCAGGCCTTTGCGGCATTCAGGCAGGCTTTGGCACCCTGAAGGAATGCATAGATGTTGCGCTAGGGAGGCTTTGAGATTGGAGATCTTGTGCCATAAAATTGCTCCTGGCTGCGCAAGCGGCCCGGCTCTGGTAACTTTGGATTTTATATCATTTCTAGGCAATGTAAATCCAGAGAACGGAGTTGTCGTAGACCCCGCGCATGAGCTATTTGGACAGTGCATCGCAGGAAAGGTTTTAATCTTTCCAGGAGGCAAGGGCTCCACTGTCGGGTCCTATGTGATCTACCAGCTCAAGAAGAGAGGCTTGGCTCCGGTTGCCATGATAAACCTGCGATCCGAGCCCATAGTGGCAGTCGGCGCAATCATAAGCGGCATCCCACTTGTGGACAGAGTGCCGGAGGAGATAATGCAGATCAAGAGCGGCACATGGATAGAGGTCGACGCCGACCATGGACTTATC
>JAUCQD010000116.1 GCA_030372945.1 Methanothrix sp.
GGAGCAGATCCCTCTCTTCCGTTCTGCTGGCCAAATGCCATCTTGCCGTCCATCATGGACCTCGGGGAGCACTTATCGTTTGCAGGCCCCATTGCGGGAGCAGATCCCTCTTTTCCGTTCTGCTGGCCAAATGCCATCTTGCCGTCCATCATGGACCTCGGGGAGCACTTGTCATTTGCAGGCTCCATCACAGGAGCAGATCCCTCTCTTCCGTTCTGCTGGCCAAATGCCATCTTGCCGTCCATCATGGACCTCGGGGAGCACTTATCGTTTGCAGGCTCCATCACAGGAGCAGATCCCTCTCTTCCGTTCTGCTGGCCAAATGCCATCTTGCCGTCCATCATGGACCTCGGTGCGCAATTGTCATTTGCAGGCCCCATCACAGGAGAAGCTACTTTGTTATCCCTCATGCAGTCGCATGGCTGCTGGAATCCTGGATGGTTGCCAGCAACTTGTTTCTGGCAGGGAGCATCTATTTGGGCCTTGACATCTTTCACCTGGTTGTCGTCGCTTGGCATTGAAAGGGCTGGCATCACAAAGATGCATGCGGCCAACAATGCCACCAATAACTTGACATATTTCATAGCACTATACCTCCACTAAAGAGCAACTCATGCATTCTGCTGAGTTGTCTTACAAGACCAACCATTTTTTGAACGATTTAAAAAAGTAGAAGCGAACGAACCATTACGATGTGCGAACGAACTATCAGAAGATCGTTGTGACTGCCAAATTAAAGGCAAAACAAGGTACTAAGGATCATTTAAAGGTTCAAAATAGTTCCTTTTTTCCAAAAAAGCTTTTCAGACCGCTTTGGACAATTTTTCTGATGCTTTGCTATTCTTTGCAATAATGCGTTGCATGCAGTCTCAACAGAGTTGACCGCAAGAACTTGAGAATCGAAGGTCTCTCGTGAAGCAGCACAGAAAAGACGTATGGCCTGTAGAGCTGCGGCCGTGTCTCTTTGATCCTGCAGAGAGGAACCCTGTTCAGGACTATCAAGTTTGAGCCTGCGGCGAAGAACCCCCCGAGGAGACCCATCGGATTGTTTCCAAGGTTGGCCATCCCGAGCATCAAGCCTCTCAGGCTCATGCCAGTGCTCCTCTGGACCAGAGACTTCACCATCCCAAAGACATCGGCAATGGACTCAGCCTCTTCGAGCATGCTCCTGTAGTCGGCTCTCATCGCTGATGATGGTGGTTAGCCCTAAGTATATAATACTAACCTAATGTTACTAAAAAAAGGGATGGCAGGTGCTAAGACATTCCAGCTGCCGGATGCTCCCGAGACATCGATTATGACGATGTTGCTCCCTGCATCCCCTCCCACAAGGAAGAGCATGTGACGTCCCGGTATCTGGGCGTTGTAGGATCCGTCAGAGAGCCCTGCCGGCAGATTCAGGGACGAGGAGGTCGCGGTCAGCATCCCGTCTGCCTCACAGAGGTCGTAGATCTTCAC
>JAUCQD010000117.1 GCA_030372945.1 Methanothrix sp.
ATTAAAGGACATGGGAGTCATTGGAGAGAGAGCTAAAGAGATCGGGGTATTTTAGCGGTGGTCTGCGAAAAATAGAGGCTGCAAAGACTATTTCTGCATACATGGAACCGGAAAGAAATAGATCCAAAAGCTTTCAAGTATTTAGAGACGGCCTGCGGGAGATGGTTAGATATGAACATAGCTGAATCCGATATTGAAGTAATAGCTTTGGACGTATTCGCTTCCCTCGGCTACACCGTCATCCCCGGCCCCGACCTCTCGTCTGCCGAGCGTGAGTACTACGACGAAGTCTTCCTGCGCCGCAGAATCAGCACCATCCTGGTCAAGCTCAACCGGGCCATCCATGATGCCTCTCTCAAGTAGGCCCTCTGCAAGCTCATCCACTCCGATTCCCCCTCGCTCCTGGCCAACAACTACGCCTTCCACCACCTGCTCATCGATGGCGTGGCGGTGGAGTACAGGCACGAAGACGGCCGAAGACCGCGCCCGTCTGGCGGACTTAGAGCACCCGGTGCGATACACTGCCGCCAAGCCCCTCACCGGCGAGCCGCGGGTGAAGGTTGCAGAGCGGTTAGCTCGGAAGGCAGCATTTGAAGCTGATTGGGGGGGTGAAGATCCACAATTGGCCCATTCGATACAGAAACCAGCCATCAATAGACCTCTCGATGAGTCCCGATAGAGACTAAGAGGATCTCTTCCTCCCCCGTATCTTGGTTGGACAAGAGCATGAATAGGATACGGCTATCGAAATCCACCTTGCAGGCCCATAGCCCTTGCAGCTTGCCTTTCAGCTTATGAGATTGCAGCGCTGGGTCAAACGGATCATCAGCGAGTAGACGCAGAGCCTTCTCGATCTTGGCCTGCTGATCTGGCTTCTGCTGGACCGCCTTCTTGAAGGCCCGACGGAATGCTTTGGCCCAGACCAGCCGCCTCAATCTATCAGATCCTCTTGCAGATCTTTGATGAGATCATCCACAGTTCCTGTGCGAACCTCGCCTCTCCTGTACGCCTCAAGGGATGTTTCCATGTCTGCTACAAGCTCCTCTCGGCGCTGCTCAACGATTCGCTTGTTGATTATCTCCACAAGCATCTCTCTATCCTCGATGGGCAGAGATTCCACAGTCTCGATCAGCTCCTGAAAGCTAGGCTTTGCCATCGTTTCGGCCATCAGAGAACACCTAATAACGGTCTGAAATATGATTCAACACGTCCATAGATCGGTAGAGCCTCAGGCTGAATGCAGGTATCCTGGATCATCTCTCCTGGCAGTCTTCAGCCTGGGATTTCAAGCATCCAACTACGGCCTCGTTGATATTCCTGATGTCCTCCTCAACAGCATCTCCTTCAGATAAACATCTTGGGGGATCTGTACACTCGTCAACAAACCTTCCGTCCTCGTCCTGCTCGATGGTTATGTTAAACCTCATCAAACCTCGCCATTATTTTATAATTTAAGGCAGTAGTTGATCTATGCAATTATTCAGGATGATGGCATTCTTATCTTAAAAGCTTTCTTAAGCTCCCATCCAGTTACTTGTATACTCCCCGAGAGCTTGAAGCATGACCAAATCCACCATCGCTTGTTTAATCGGACAAAACTTAATTAGCATTGACAGGCCAAGAAACTCTGGAGATCTTCCCCTTGACACCCCCCGAATCTCTCGTCGAATCCGTCGCCCTCTTCTGGCCCTCCAGCCTGGGGCCTCTCAAGGATGATCGAGAGAATTCATGCCGATGCCGTCTGAAAAGCTCTGGCTGAGTGGAAGGCCTAGGGCCATCACAAGGAACCTTTTTATTCGAATCATGAGTTCGCCAGTTCCATGATATTCGTCTATTCCCTTGGCGGCTCGATACTGGCCGGAAAGGACTCGCAAAGCCTGCGCATCTATGCCCAGGCCCTAAAAGAGCTGGCAGCAGACCATCAGATCTACGTCGTGGTTGGCGGCGGAAGAATCGCCCGCGAGTACATCGAGAAGGCCCGTTCCTTAGGAGCAAGCGAAGTCTTCTGCGATCTGATTGGCATAGGCGCGACCAAGCTCAACTCCTCCCTGCTGGTGGCAGCCTTGGGCAAAGCTGCGCCCCAGGAGATCCCCGACTCCTACGAAAGGGCAGCACAACTGGCCAGGGACTACAAAATAGTGGTCATGGGCGGCCTCTCTCCAGGCCAGACCACAGATGCTGTCTCGGCTCTGCTTGCGGAGTATGTCAAGGCGGACAAGATCATTGTTGCCACATCAGTTGACGGAGTCTACACTTCGGATCCTGAGGCCGACCCCGAAGCAAAGAAGCTGGAGATGATGACGCCACGGGCCCTGGCCCAGTTAGCTGCCACGACTGAGATGAAGGCAGGCTCGCGCTCGCCAGTGGACCCTCTGGCGGCCAAGATCATCGAGCGCAGCTGCATCCCTACTGCTATTGTGCTCGGCAGCGAGATAGAAAATTTAAAGAAGGGGGCCCTTGGCGGGCACACAGGAACAGAGATCAGGCCGGAGTGAGCGATTTTATGAGGTCGCCTGGGTTGATGATGCCCCAGAGGACTCCATTCTCGGAGACCACTAGCTGACTGGCGCCCGTCCGACCCAACATCTTTATGGCCTCGTAGATTGGCTCCTCGGAGTCGATGGTGAGGAAGCCGCGCGTCATGATCTCTCGCACCTCCTGCGCAGTACTTCCGTCCGCCACGGCTCGGGTGATGTCGACCAGATTGATCAATCCAGGCGAGCTGTCATCCACTAAAGCTTCCTGAACGCCGTTGTGAACAAGGATGCGTGAAGCCTCCTGAAGAGAAACGTTGGGCTGAATGCGCACAGCGCGGCGCGCTATCTTCTTGATGGGCACTTTAGGCACGGATATCATCTCAGCAATATGCAAAATGAGCCTGCTCATGGTGTCGTCTCTGCCAACGACGGTTCCTCGGATGTAAAGCTTGTTTACGGGCGTGGGCCCGACCTCAATCTCATCACCAATATCGAAGTTTCTGATATTGCCAATAACCCGCACAACGCCATCGCATTGTTGGGAATGCATGACCTTATTGAAGACAATCTCGCTTGCGGTTGCACCCTCAACCAGTACTCCATTCCTGATCACTGGCACTGTTACTACATCCCCACTGGCATCGATATTGAGTGCCTCGTAGGCTGCGCCTGTGGCCTTGTATCCACCTTTCGGCCCTGGAACGCCCTCTACCAGGTTCAAGGCCTTAAGAGATTGCATTTGGTTCCTGATCGTCCCAGGATTGCGGTCTATCAGCTCTGCAATCTCCTCGCCTTTTACTGCTCTCCCCTCGACGCGATGAATGTTTATCAGTGCAGTGAGTATGTCCCTTTGGACTGGTGTTAGTTCCATAATTCGATCGCATTGTTCATGATTAATGTCCTATATAGATTTATTGATCGTCAACGGAAAAACAAAATTTTGGTTTGATTCTGATACTGGTTTTGACTGCATCAAGATTAGCATTTTTGTTTGAAGATGGAAAAGAAACTTAATTCTCGCGCATAGGGCATTTCTTGCGTCCTTTATGCGGAAAGCTGCTCATACGTCCCCAGATTTTTCTCACAGGCTCCTCGAATATGCTGCCCCAGGATTGAGGGTAGCAGGCGCAGGGGTATACATCTCCTGCAGGTGTGATATGCATCCAGCTACTCGCCGCGAAGCAACCAAAGCGTCTGTAGGCGTCGGGAACTGAGAATATCCTTGGAGCCCCGGAGCTTGAGACGAACTTGTCCAGCAGATCGTGATCTTCTGGCGAGAGGGCAGCCTCCTTGCGGCCTGACCATCTTCCTGTGGGCACCACCTCGAAGAACGTCAGCTCATGTGCGCCTCTACAGTGAGCCAGCTCATGGAACTCTCGAAGATGGTGCATGTTCTCGCGGCGCAAGACCACGTATAGGTCTACGAGCAGGCCTGCATGAAGGGCATTTTCAATTGCCTGCATTGCATCCAGGAAAACTCCCTTGCGACCGCGCATGGGATCATGCTCCTCCTCAGGGGGGCTGTCCAGGCTAATGTTGACGGCATACAAGCCAGCATCTTTCAGCTGAGATGCTAGCTTTGCAGTGAAGCCTGCCCCTGATGTGAATATGGTTGAGATGGCCCGATCGTCCACGAACTTTACCAGCTCTGGAAGTTCGCGATACATCGACGGCTCACCTCCGTCGAAAATCACGAGTGTGGTCCCCATATCCAGGATCTGGCTAATTATATCCTTGATGGTTTGTGGAGAAAGCTGCAACCCGTTTCCAGAATTTGGCAGAGCGCAGTGGGCGCAGCGGTTGGGGCACTCCTCGGTTATGGAGATGGTCACCTGGTCTGGCGTGCGCACGCCAAGCATGGCCTTGATGCGGCTGCTTGCCAGTCGATCGAATGCCAGGCTCGGAACTGGTGGAATCCAGGTGGACAAAGATAGTTTTTCTTCAGCCTGAGCTGGAATCTGTCCGTCGAACATCTGAAGCGCAAATTTTATTTGGGGCAGCATGGACAGCGGTCCTGCAACATCGATTTTTGTCCGTCCGTCCTGCAAATAGGCGCTGGCCTGAAGAAAGGGGCTCTTGTAGAGAGCGTATGATCTGCCAGCAGACTTCATCAATAGACATCCTCTGGGTTGAAGACCTTCTCGCCTACGATTTTACCATCGATTGTGCGAAAAAAGCATGACCTGTATCCTGTGTGGCATGCTCCGCCCTTCTGCTCTATCAGCAATAGTATGGCATCCTCGTCGCAGTCGATCCGGATCTCCTTCACAATCTGAAAGTGCCCTGAAGACTCGCCCTTTAGCCAGAGCTTTTTTCGTGATCTGGACCAGTAGTGAGCCTTGCCAGTCTCCCTGGTCTTGGCAAGCGCTTCCTCATTCATGTAGGCCAGCATCAGCACCTCACCGGTCTTCCAGTCCTGGGCCACGGCCGGCATCAACCTCTCAGTCATCAGTGAGATGATAGCTGATATATCCTATAAGGTTCTTGCTGAAAGGGATGAATTGCGTGGTCTGCAAGGGCCGCGGCCTCTGCGGCAGGCCCTTCTGTCCCGTGCTTCGCCGGCTGGAGGAGATCTCAGCTTTGCCAAAGTTAGGCGAGCGCATGCAAGGTATATCGCCTCCTGAGGTTTTCGTTGGCAGGCATGGCTGGCCTCTGGTTCGAGCTGGCCCGATGGTTCCAGTGGGCGAGTTTCAGCAACCATCACTTGGCATGGACATAGGTGAGATCATATCACTGCGCTCTTCTACGGTCCGCTCCGAGACGAAGATAGCCATAAAGGAGGCCGCATCTCCCGGAAAGCTGCTGGCTTCCTTCCAGCAGATAGCATTGTCACAAGCTCCCGTAGGCACAGAGATCTCCTTCATCAAGCCGCCCAAAGGAAAGCTGTGGTTTGATGGCATCCAATTGCCATCAGGCCCTTCGGGAGAGCTGAAAGGACTGCAGATCACCACCAATCCAAAGATCCCAAGGAAGGTTGACAGGATCGTCGATGACACTGATGTGGGCGCGGCAGCCGCAGCAGGAGAGCTTTACTCCTCAGGAATTGGCATCGAGCATATCTCCCGCATGCTCTCCTTGGGCCTGCTCGGCAAGAAGAGAAAGCTTGTGCCGACGCGCTGGTCAATTACCGCCTCGGACGATATGGTGGGCAAGGCCTTGAAGGAAACTGTTTTGAATCAGCCTCTGATAAACGACTACTATCTATTTTCTGGGGAGGCTCTGGGAAACCATTTCGAGATCCTTCTCCTCCCGCGCCCCTTCATCTTCGAGCTGATAGAGATCTGGATGCCAAGATCCATCTGGGCAGAAGATGGCTTTATTGGCAGCGACCGAGAGGACTGGCGGCCCAAGAAAGAGTACAGCCAGCTTTCTGGAGGATACTACGCAGCTCGCCTGGCGGTCCTGGATCATTTGGCTGGGCTTGGACGTCAGGCAGGTGTCCTGGCTGTGAGGGAGATCTCAGATGCCTACTGGGCTCCTCTGGGCGTCTGGGTGGTCAGGGAGGTGGCCCGAAGGGCCATGATGTCTTGTCCGTCGCGCTTTAGCAGCCTGCGGGAGGCTCAGTCTGAGATGGAAAAAAGAATAAAAACGCCTGCTGGCCGGTGGCGTGCAGCCTCAAAGCTGCTAGCAGGGCCAGTACAAAGAAGCCTGGAAGAATTCACGATAAGATGAAATCAACTGTCTACTGGTGTCCCACTGGCCAGAGCCTGGATATCTGATTTTAGTTTATCCGACATGATCGCTCCATCCAGGTTCGCCCTCGCAAGAGAGTAAAGGGTGAACTGGTCGTAGCTGATATCCAACAGGTTAGCATGCTGCAAGTCTGCCCCGGTCAGTTCAACCTGGCTTAACTTTGCGCCATTCAGATCTGAACTGCTCAAATTAGCATTTGTCAGGTACACTATATCCATACTAACCGCTTTAAGTGATGCACCGCTGAGATCCACACCACGCAGATCGATTTGGCGCAATAATACGCGATCGAGCTTGATGTTGCTCATCTTCGAGCCCATCAGTCGCACAGAGTCCATGCTAGCGTCTGAGCAATCAGCGCCGGAAAGGTCAGATCTGGTCAGGTCTGCATACTGCAGCCCTGTGCGAACCATGCTGGCGCCTTTAAGATCTGTTTCAGTTAAATCAGCATATGCCATGCTAGCCGAGTCCAATTTCGCACCGGTCAGATTTGATCTCATGAGGTATGCCCTGGTAAAGTCGGCGTCGGTCAGGTCCGCACCGCTGAGATTTGAGCTATAAAGTTCAGCCCTTGAAAGCTGAGCACGAGACAGGAAAGCCCCACTGAGATCTGCCCAGCTTATATGCGCTCCAATCAATTGGGCTCTGAAAAGATAGATATCCTTGAGTTTAGCTCCAGTAAGGTCAGTTCGAAAGAGCCTGGAATCTGTTAGATCTGCGTTCGACAGGTCCGAGTCAGACAGATCAGCATCAGTTAGATCAGATCCTGCAAGATGGGCATTATTAAGCCTGGCTTTAGTGATCTGTGCTCTTTTTAAGGTAGATCCAGTTAAATCCGACCAGCTCAGGTCTGCGCCATTCAGAACTGCCCCGGACAGGTCGGCATCTACCAATCTCGCCCCCGAAAGGTTGGCACCGTTGAGCCATGCAGACCTCAGAAATGTACCACTTAAATTAGAATTTTTCAAATCAGTGTTCCGCAAATCCGACTGATTCATATGCATGTTGTTCATATCCAGTCCAGTCAGATTCATGCCGCTCATGTCGACACGATCGGATATCTTGTTCTCGAAGGCTCTTGGGTCTGCAGCACATGTCACTTCAATGAGAATCATCATGCTTAACATAAAATGCAAGAGCGACCTGAGAAACATTGGTATCCTCCATTTTTAATGTTACATCTCTTGATGAGCATTACGATCTAACATATTAAATATGTTTCTGTTGTAGTTTGACTGTGTTTAGTTTGACTGTGTTATCTTTATTTTGGTGTGGCTAGTGTCAGATTCCCATAGGGCATGACCAGAATTCGGGCGTCCTTTCCCTGTCTTTCCCTTGCCAGGTCCAATGCCTCAGCGAGGGTTCTGGCTGGCTGCAAGAAGCACATCCTCGCCACATTTGCAGGCAGAGACGAGACCAGTATCAGTTGATGTTTCATAGACTCCCTGGCCAGGAATGCAGCCTTATGCCCTCCGAATTCGTACTCCCTTCCGAAGCGCTCCCAGCAGTCTTCAGCAGAGGTTGCCTGCCTGGCCCAGCGCTCGAAGACCTTGTTGCCTAAGCCCTCGCAGCACTCCGCTACAAGGATGATGGTGCCACCGGGCAGCACAGCGTGTTTGGCATTGTCCAGGGCCTTCTGAGCCTGGAAGAGGTTAAGGTCTTTGGGGCTGCCGCCAGCGCACGTCACAACTATCTCAGCCGGGTTTACGGCCCGCCGATACATGGCATCAACCGTGGCCGCTCCTGCCCTGTGAGCCTGGATAAAGTCTCCTGCCACGGATTGAACTGTATCTTTTTTGCTGTTCTGGACCACATTCAAGATGAAATCAAGGCCAGCAATCTCTGCAGCATCCTCCATATCCTGTCGAACTGGGCTGTCCAGCCTTCCTGTGATGGCTCCAGGGTCCCTCATGAGCTCATGATTCTTGATGACTGATCTCTCTGAGCTTACGCCTGGCAAGACAGCTTTTGCGCCACCGCTGTAGCCTGCATAGTAATGATATTCGATGTTGCCAGTGGCTACGATCAGGTCTGAGGAGGCCACGCGATCCAGGATCTCCACAGGAGTTCCTCGCTTAGTGCAGCCCAAGGGAACGCAGGCCTCGGGATTGTGCTGAATATGAGGCAGGATCGCACTGCTTTTCAAAAGGAACTTTTCTTCGTCAATCGACATCCTGCGATGCGTTCCCAGGGCAAAGACTACCATAAAATCCAAGATGCCTATATCTTTTAGCACATTGATCAGAGGCGGCAACATGAGATGAGTTGGAGATGGCCTGGTGATGTCGCTGACCAGGATTGAGGCTGACCTGCATCCCTGGAACTCTCCCAGGCTCTTGCCTATGGGATTATTCAGTGACCTCTCGATCTCTCCTGGGCCTGCGGCCGGAAGCTCTTTTGGAAGCACGACCTCCATGCCCTCTGCCAGCTGCAGCTCTAGAAAAGTTTTGCCATAGCCGAGCTTCACATTCACCTTTTCTCTCCCTTGGCTCTCGCCACTCTGGCTGTCTTTAATTATGTCTTCCAGATCAATGCCCGTGTCAGCATCTCCGAGAATGCCTCGAAGATCGGCATGTTGGTGCTGAAGCGGAAAAAGTCCGCTCCGACCTGGTTGCATGTAGCAGCAATGCGGGAATTATGCTCTTGCAGCTTCCTTTGATATTCTTTGCGCTCTCCCTCGGTTATGCGTGTGACAAGAGGCTTTTTAGTCTCCAAATCTACGAACTTCATGTCGCCGCCAAAACGAAGATCTACTTCCTCGGGCGCCAGGACTGAGATCACAACCAGGTCGTGCCGGGACAGTCGGTAGATGCTCGATACTATCTCCTCTGTCTCGCTCAGCAGGTCGGATATGAGCACCACGAGGCTGGTAGTTGTGACCAATGATTCAAACTGATCCGCGATCGACTTGAGATTGGTTCCGCCATGGGGTGATACGCTGTCCAGATAATCGATGGACTGAAATAGATGCCTTCGCCCACGCTTCGGCTCGCCTGGGTAAAGCTTCTTGCAGAAAAGTGATATCGCATACTTCTCGTTCTCCAATGTTGCAAGATATGCGAATCCCGCTGCCAGACGAGATGCATAAGCGAACTTCCCTTCGTAGCCCATGCTACCGCTGCCATCAAGGAGAACATGCACCACAAGGCTTCGCTCCTCCTCATGCTCCCTGATGTAGAGCTTCTCAGTTCGCCCGTAGACCTTCCAGTCCACTAGCTTGAAGTCATCTCCTCTTCGGTACTCCCTGTATCCGACGGGGCTTATGCCGTGGCCGAAGCGAAGCGACTTCCTGCCACCGCTATAAGCCGTTGAGACCCGCTTCTTTACCAGAAGGGAGAACCTCTCAAGCTCTTTGAAGAACTCAGTGTCCATAACTAAAATCCATCAGAGGTTTTGGCTCCTCAGCAGATCAGTTATCACCTGATCGCGCGTCAGGCCTTTGCGCTCCGCTTCGAACCCCAAAATGAGCCTGTGCCTCAGGACTGGATAGGCCATGACGTGCAAGTCCTCCTTGGATACATAATTTTTTCCCTGCAAAAATGCCCTGGCCTTGGCAGAGACGATGAGGCCGATGGATGCCCTTGGGCTTGCACCGTACTGGACACCTTCCCAATTGCGTGTGGCCAGCACGAGATTCACTGCGGATCTTTTCAAGTCATCCGATACTGGTATGTCGCGGCAGAGCTTTTGCAGTGAGAGGACCTCCTCTTTGCTGACCACCTTCTCCACCACAGGCTCCTCGCGGCCTGAATATCTGTCCAATATCTTTAATTCTTCTTCCAGTGTGGGATATTCCATGAATATCTTGAGCAAAAATCTGTCCAGTTGAGCTTCAGGCAGAGGGAAGGTGCCCTCCATCTCTATTGGGTTTTGTGTGGCCAGGATGAAGAAGGGCTTATCCAGGGAATAAGTCTTATTTCCGACGGTTACCTGCTTTTCCTGCATTGCCTCCAGGAGAGCGCTCTGTGTCTTTGGAGAGGCTCTGTTGATCTCATCGGCCAGGACGATGTTGGAGAATACAGGACCTGGCTCGAACCTGAATCTTTTGCTGCCGTCCGCCTCTTCGATGATCGTTGTGCCAGTGATGTCTGCAGGCATCAGATCGGGCGTGCACTGAATCCTGCTGTATCCGAGGCCCATGCACGATGCCGTCGTCTTCACCAGAAGCGTTTTGGCCAGCCCCGGATTGCTCTCCAGGAGGGCGTGGCCGCCGGATAGAATGGCGACCAATAGCTGCTCTATGGCCACGTTCTGGCCGACTACGACTTTATCGATCTCCCTTCTTAGCTTCTGGAAAATCACAGGAGCTGCACTGTAGACTGCTTTGAGGTCCTCCGTCATTCTCATCTCCTTTTAACGATTTACTTGTCCGGTGCTGCCTGCCATATGAATCTCAAATTCTCTGTGCCTTTGGCAGTGAGACGCGATGCGCTAACTCTACCACAGAGGCGCAGAGGAGATTACCTATGCCCGATCTCACCCACACGAGTTCAGCAGGGAATTTTTTGCAAAAGCTGCTGAATCTTCACCATACATAGATCCAAACCACATTGCTCCAACCGGATCTGCTGCCCCACATGGCCAACTCGTGCCAGCCACGGGCATCCCCTATGAACCTTCCATGGAAGTACCCGGGCATTCTGTAACCCAGGTTTCGCCAGTTTTGCTGCCCATTGGGATACCTCTCCCAGGACCACACTGTCTGAGCTTGGTCGTTGTAGGAGAGCAGGCTTGTGCTTCGCCAGAAGAACACTGCGGCAGGATCCACAGTCCATATTCCGTTGTATCTTGTCCAGACCTGCAGGCCTGCAACCATCATGAAGGCCATATCACTGCTGCCAGACCCGCCGCTAAGCCCGCCACCAAGCCCTCCGCTAAGGGCCACATCCTGCTGGCTCAATGACTGCCCTTCAGCATAGCTGAGAGCCTCAGTATTGGAGCCCGATGGTGCAGAGAGAGGTTGCAAGCTATCCGGACCTGTTGCCGGATGTCCACCTTCACTGTCCGCTGGCGAGGGGTTCATCCCAGGTCCGTTTTGAGGCCCTTGATAGTTAGGGTAATTCGGTCCTGTATTGCTCATGTCTGGTGGATAGCTTGGTACTAAATAATCAGGACCAGAAGGATACTGTCCATCCGGGGCGGGTTGGGATGATGCGGTTACAGTTAAAAAAATACATATCCCAAGCACCATAGATGCGATGTACTGCTTTGGTTGCATTACTCTCACCCTTTAAGTTAAATGACATCAAAGGCCACTGCATTGCTCGGCAGTCTATCTACAGTTACTATGCAAGTGTGGCGTCCAGGCGTGTCTCCGTTGAACCAGATGTAGTGATAGCCCGGGGTTGCATAGCCGTAATCATAAAATTTTGTGGTCCTGTCTGGATAGACCTCGTATACCCCAAGGGCTCCTGTCTGAGGAATAAACATGATCTCCTGAGCCCATCCTCCAAGAGGGCAGGTAGCATACCACTGCCATCCCGCTTGAGTATTTATCCAGAACATTGGCATGTTCTTTTGGAAGGTGGAGACAAATGTCTGCCAGGGCAGCATGACCTGATTGTAAAAGACGCTTGCAGGCTGGTTGCCCAGGATGTTATATGCAAGCAGAGTCTGCTGATCCGATGGCTGAGGTGCCTGGAATGTCTGAGCAGCTGTGCTTGTCATGCCCTGCTGGGTTGCAGTCTGTTGAACGGTCTGCTGCTGCGTATTTCGAGGCTGTGTGTTAAACGATGTGTACTGCGGTGCGCCCGGATAGCTGGAGTAGCCTCCGGATGTGCCTGAGTAAGAAGACGAATAGGTGATAGATGTCTCTCCGTAGTTTCCCGAAGAGACCTCTCCTACATCAGGATTCATTGCATACATCTGACCCTGCACCGAAGGAACTGCTACACAAGAAATGATGAATAAGATCACAACGCCTAACTGAACGATAATCCCTCCTAAAGTCGATCATTAAGCCAAGAGCGTCAAAGAACTATATTAATTTGTTCACCTCTTATTCGTGTACCAGTCCAGAGGACCTGCTCCTGGCGGAATAGCCTGCCCTAAAGAGACCTGAATTTGTGCGACAGAGACGGCGCTTGAGAGCTCGGGTTGTTGATACGATGTCTTCTCCTGAACTGTTGACTGAGGCTGCGCAGGGGAGGCAGTGGGACTCTCTGGCAGGTTCAATGGCGTCTTTGCGTAGCGGTCTCTGACGTTGAGATTTATGTATCTATCGCCTTGAAAGATCGGCCCTCCTGGGTGTGCATACCCCCTTTCGTCCGCTCCCCAATCTAGGTTCAGCCAGACCTCTTTGGTCTCGGTATCAACGTGAGTGTAGATGTCATCTATGTTGAGGTTCTTTCGCAGCCATTCGAGGACCTCCTCCACATGGCTATTTTGGCTATCCAGTTGGCCGATGTAAACCTCTGTAAAAGCGTGCCCTCCTGTGCTGTTATTATGAGCTAAAATAATTCGTGTAGTTCCTCCGACTGACTCAATGAGGGCCGACATAAGAATTGCAAAATCATCGCAGTCGCCAGCGCCTACACAGCTTGCTTTCTCTCCAACTCTCAGGCTCTCATTGGCGTACATGAAGTAATCTACACCTCTTGGATCTCTCACATAGCGCCAGCCTTCCTTCAGAAAATCATAAATCGAGCAGATCTGATCTATTGTATAATCCCCTGGACTATTGGCTAAAAGCACTATGGCCTTCTCATGGACGTGTGAATTTTCAGGCTCCACCCTTGAGTTGAAGGTCTCCTTCAGCTCTCCAACCTTTTTTTCTGTCTTGCTATCGGGAGCATTTCCCCCGCCTGTGACGGGAAATTCGAGAATATCGCTGTCTGCAGGATTAGATATCGGCGGCAACTCAGAGACATCAGAAGTTGAAGAGCGCATGCTTTCTATCCGGGCGGAAGAGAAATCGGATGCTCCAGAGGATCTCTCGTTGAACACAAAAGGGATATCTTCGCCTATTGCTGCATTTACACTGAGAAATATGGCACATAACAGAATGAGTGCGTGATTGGACATCCAATAATCACACAATTCTTACTCGATGAAAAAGTTTGCGATTAAGCATTATAACTCGCTTACATCATCATATCCTACTCAGCCCATGGCACGCTCCTCTGCCATGCTTCTCGAAGTAGTCCTGATGGTACTCCTCAGCTGCATAGAAGGTCGAGGCCGGGACGATCTGGGTTGTTGCCTTATTCACGTGGATCCCAGAGCTGTCGAAATCCTCTCTTGACTTTTCTGCCGCTTTTCTCTGCGCCTCACTGTGGTAGAAGATGGCGGAGCGGTACTGAGTTCCCACATCCGGGCCCTGCCGGTTGGGAGTGGTGGGGTCGTGCATCCTCCAGAAAAGGGAGAGCAGCTGCTCGTAGGACACGATGCTGGGATCGAATTTAATCTGCACCGCCTCGGCGTGGCCAGTGATGCCAGAGCAGACCTGCCGGTAGGTGGGGTTGGGAGTGGTGCCGCCAGTGTAGCCTGCGGTGGTCTCCACCACGCCATTGACCCGTTTGAAGAGAGATTGCACTCCCCAGAAGCAGCCCGCTGCGAAGGTGGCCAGCTCGTAATTCGGATCGGCTTTGGAAGAGCTTTTCGCTGAATCCCTGCCTTTTCCGGCGTTTTCCCCGGCAAACAGCTCTCTGTACTCGCCGTATCCCTCTTTTTCCAGATCCTCCGCAGGGATAAAGCGCAAAGAGGCTGAGTTGATGCAGTAGCGCAGGCCCGAGGGGGCGGGGCCGTCTTCGAAGACGTGGCCCAGGTGGCTGTCAGCCTCCCGGCTTCTCACCTCCACTCGTCTCATGCCATAGCTGTTATCGATCTTGTTGACAATGTTTTCATCCTTCAAAGGCCTGGTGAAGCTGGGCCAGCCTGTTCCAGAGTCGAATTTGTCCAGCGAGCTGAATAGAGGTTCGCCCGATACCACATCTACATAAATGCCCTGCCTCTTGTTGTTCCAAAATTCGTTCTGAAAGGGCGGCTCTGTGCCGCATTGCTGAGTGACATGAAACTGTAGGGGGGTCAGCCTCCTTTTTATATCGCTTTTTGAATTGTCCACAGTCATTTGCATTCCTCAGAAATTTGGTCTCCCTTAGTTTCGAGCACAACCACTACATCTATTTCTCCAGCTTTGATACGCCTGAAGAATGTTTTGAAAGACTTATTCAGCCTGTGAAGCATGTCTTGAAGTACCTGCGAAAAGACACCCTTGAAATTGCCGTCTTTTTCCTGCAACAAGCATAGAGGCTTGATCCTCATAGGATCAGCTGGTGCCTTCTGATTCATAGGCATTCTTTCTATCGGCCAACGCCAGATTATAAAGATGCCTGCAAGCATTCAGGGTTAGCTCTAATTGAGCTTCCTGCTGCTTAGTCGGATACATCCTGAACCTGTAGGCTGTCTTCATCCCTAGTACTCCTTGATGTATCGTTGA
>JAUCQD010000118.1 GCA_030372945.1 Methanothrix sp.
ATATTACTGTGCGAAAAACCACCGTTCTCTTCAGTGTAGGAGTCTGCCACAATGTAAGAGTCTGCCATTTTGGTATTATATGGATCGATTAACTGGCTCTCCTCATTTAAGGCACCGTCTTTGGTAAGAACATCTATAGCAATCTCAGTGGACTGCGTGACATTTGCCTGCTCTCTGGCCGCCTCTACCTGGGGTGCAATCATCATGATTACGAGGGCCAATATAAAACATGCTCTCAATTGCGCCGCCTCTGTAGTATATTTTGGTTTGTTCATTTGGAACAGACAAATGCTTCCAAGAGATCTCTTTAGTGCCCATAATAGGTTTTTAAGTAATATATATGTTTTGCAGTCGTTATGGTTCTTAATCGAAAGACAAATTCAAGTTAGCATAATATGATAAACATATTAATTATGTAGCCATCAATTGTTTAAGGTTATAATTACAACTTTAGAATATTTATTAAATGCAATTTATATTCATCGTTACAAATACCTGGAAAGCCATCGATGCTCGTCAAAAGAAATATAAATGATTGTGCCAAATTATATGGCGTCGAGATGTTAAATTCGATGTCGAGAGATTTGTAATCGTGAGTAATAGTCTCAACTGATTCAAATTGTGGATCTGATGAACCATTGGCGAAATTAGGAACAAAAGAGATATATGCATGTCAGGCTACCTATTTAGACTCTTGTTATTGGCTGCAGTGATTGGCATCATGGGTCAGGCCGAAGGGTCGAGCGAGGGTAACAATAGCTCAATTTACAGGAACATTCTGATTCAAGCTTTGACCCAATACGACGAGGACCTGAACAGTTCCTCCTATATTCTGGATGAGTTCGTTAAAAAAAATATCAGTAGCAATGACGCAATGATTGCTACCACATCCCTCTTCATATTGGCCTCTCATACGTTGGAAACTATTGAGGATGCCGAGCTACCTCTAGAGTATGCAATTTACCATAATGATATGATTCAGGCGCTGGAATATCTGCGAGAATATCTCTGGGATCTGGCCAAGTTCTATGAGACAAATGAAATTAGTTATGCTTTGAGTGCCAAAGACAACTTCAATAGTAGTTTATACTATTATGAAAAAGGAAAGAGCCTTCTCAAAATGGGAGGTTCGTAGACAGTCCAAAAGGTGTAAGGTCCAAAAAAAGCTTGGAATTTATCTCTCCCCCAGCTCTCTCTGACATGGTGATCTTGATTTTTACAAAATATTCTTCCTAAAAGTCCGCCATACAGCTTGCCAGCATCACAGGCCCGTCGAAGTTCCCACGCGCCCTGGTGGAGTCCACGAAGACCTTGTCCATCAGCACTGGCGCGCCGTAGGACTCGGCGCCACACAACAGCAGCATTGTTCTGAATATCAGGTTCCCGGATACGCCCTCGGGGGCAATTATGATGTCGTCTCCCCTGCATGCCTCAATCAATATTCCCCTGTGCTTTGCATCGACGCCTGCTTCCCGCGCCCTGGCTGCGATCAGCTCGCCCTCAGCAAGGCTGCGATCCACGCGCTCGCAGCGCCCCAGATCCTCCATCCTGCCGCCCGAGAGCACAGAGACCTTTGAAGATATGCCAAACCGCTGCATGAACCTTGCTCCGTCCAACGCCAGTCCCAGCCTCTCCAAGACGGCTTCGCCCTCATCGATCCCAACAGGTCCTAGCAGGAATGACCAGCCCGAAAGTTCAAGAAGCGCCAGCCGCTTTACCTTGATGTCAAACTGCCTGGCAAGGCATTTCATGGTCCTGCCAGCGGGCAGGTTGCCCCTCACGGCTCCATCTATCTTGCCATCCTTCAAGAGCCTGACCAGCTCCCTCCAGGGCTCATCGGTTGGGACGAACTCCAGGTCGCATTTGCAGCGTGGCTCGCCGACCAGCAGGAGATCGGCGTACTTTGTAGCAGATTGAAGCGAAGCTATAAGCGTTTCATCCGAATTCCAGATGCCTATGCCTATGCGAGCGTGCCTTGCCATGGCCTTCTCCTGCATAGATTGCACAAAACCCTTGTCCATGCAGCACATCCACCTTACCGTATTCCTGTAATGCAATCTACAGCGAAATCGAAGAGATCGGCCTCTTCGTCGCCAGAGCGAATGACGAGCTTCTGCCCGCTCGTCACCAGTCCTATCGCCGCCGCGGTGAGGCCGCGCCTCTGGAAGACCTCCAAAACCCTTGTGACATTCTCTGGCTTTGTGCTGACGACAAACCCCATTCCAGGGTACATCTTCAGCCAGCTTGCGATGTCCAGACCCTTTGGAACAGGTATTCTGTCTACATCAACGACAGCACCCGCTCCGCTCGTCTCCAGCAACATTGCGAGCGTGCCCAGCAGTCCGGGATTGCTGATGTCCTTTCCTGCTTTGACGAGGCCTGCCTCGCCGAGCTCCTGCATGGACCCAAGCTGTAATAGCAGCGTTTTTCGGTCTTTGAAGCTGGTTGAGTCGAAGTTGATTGAGAAGCTGGGATGAGGCGCACCATCCATATCGAAAGCCGCTACCACAACCTCGCCAGGCCGTGCGGTGCTGCTCAAGATCACGGCATCCTTTTTCGCTTTTCCGAGGATCGCGACATCCAGTGCGCTGTAGGGTGTGTCTGGGTGCAGATGCCCGCCGATGATGGGCACATTGAAC
>JAUCQD010000119.1 GCA_030372945.1 Methanothrix sp.
GGCTGGCAGAATGGGTGAGAATGTACCAGGAGGACAAGTTCCCGGACAAAGCAGCCTACGACATGCGTCAACTTGCAGAGGATTACAGGGACTGGGCGGGCGTATCCCAGGAACTTCTATCAAAAGACGTAAAACTATTGCTCAAGCGCAAGAGGCCAGGTCGTGGGGCCGCTGGGATCAGCGAAGATGATATCAAAAAATTGATGAGGGATGTGAACTCCCACGAAGATCTCCGTCGGCGGGCGGAGGAGCTGGTTCTCGCAAGAAGCATCGCTGAAGTCAAGAGCCAGACTGGTGAGGCGGTCAAAAAGGAGGCTGCCGCATGAAGACTGCGTTTCTTTCAATAGTACCGCACGATCCTGTCATCGCCAGAGACGGTCGTCCTTTTGGGATCGGCCAGGGAATTCGCATGAGGTCGCTGGACTGGCCCTATCCCTCAGTCCTCACAGGCTCTGTGAGGACAATGCTTGGCAAGATGAATGGCGGAACTTTTGATGAAAAAATGGTGAGTGATCTGAAGGCAATCCAGGTCTCGGGTCCTCTGCCGCTGATCAAAGGTCAAATCTACCTGCCAGCACCCAAGGACATCCTTGTAAGAGATGAAGACAATAAGCGCCAAGCTTTCGCAATTCGGCCAGTTGGCCTGAGAGAAGGCGAGGGCTGCGATCTTCCAGATGGCGTCCTCCCTGCGATGCTTCCAGAAAACGTGCAGGAGGACTTCAAGCCTGCAAAGATTCCAGCCTTCTGGTCTGTGGAGATGATGGCCGGATGGCTGACAGATCCCAAAGGCAAGTCTTTCGACGCTCCGCCCGCTCCAGACAGGATTAAAGATGGAGACGGATTCCTCAATCTGCCTGTAAAAGAGCCGAGAACTCATGTCAGGATCGATCCTCGCAGAGGAGCAGCTGAAGATAGGATGCTCTTCGAGACGATAGGGCTTGATCTATCATTGAAGGGACAGAGAGACGGAATTCAAATGGCTGCAAGGGTCGAATCTGAAAAAGAACTTGTTGATCTGGCAGCGAAGGTCGATCCATTCCATACTCTTGGTGGCGAGCGCCGTCTGGCTTATTGGGCGATAGAAGAATCTCAAAAAGGATGGATCTGCCCAGATGAAGTGGCGAAGGCGCTGGCAGGCAAAAAGAGAGTCCGCATGGTTCTTGCGACGCCTGCAATCTTCTCAGATGGCTGGAGGCCAGGATGGCTAGATGGCTGGCCGGAGCGCAAAGCACCAAATTATTGGCCAAAAGACTTGAAGCTCAAGCTTGTCTCAGCCTGCACCGATCGCTGGAAGCCGATCTCTGGCTGGAGCCTTGAGAAAGGATCTCGTGGACCAAAGGCGATCCGAAGGCTTGTTCCTGCTGGCTCAGTCTACTTCTTTGAGGTTTTGTCAGGAGATGTTGGAGATCTTGCCAAGAAACTCTGGCTGAGATCGGTGAGCGACGAAGATCAGGACAGGCGGGATGGATTTGGACTTGCAGTCTGGGGATTGTGGGACTTTGCTGATTAGGAGAATGTGAAGAGATGAGAGGGAGGTGTAAGATATGGCAACAAAGATGTACTGGCTGGAGGCGATAGCGCCTCTGCATGTGGGCATGGGTCGGGGTGTAGGATTCATAGATCTGCCAATTATGCGGGAGAAGGTAACGAACTGGCCGCTCGTGCCAGGATCAGCGGTTAAGGGAGTGATGAGGGACTATTTCGGGGAGAAGGTTTCAGCGGAACAGAAGCAGCTATTGGACAAAGCCTTTGGAGTTGGTGGAGATGATGCTGGCAGTGCAGGTTCTCTGGTGCTAACAGACGCCCATATCGTCTGCCTGCCTGTTCGCAGCCTCTATGGCACATTTGCCTACGTTACAAGCCGCCTGGTGCTGGAGAGGCTGAAGAGAGACCTGATAGCAGCGGGATACCAAAATGTCCCTGAAGCGCCTGAGCCGCAAGAGAATGAGGTGCTCGTAGCACCAGACTCGAAATTAGCCGCAGATAACAAGATCTTCTTCGAGGATCTCGACTTCAATGCAAGAGTTGATAGTAATATAACTAGCGAATGGGCAGAGATGCTGGCAGGAGCAGTCTTTTCAAGTGACACAAAATGGCAGAGCATCTTCAAGGAGCGCTTTGCAGTCGTATCAGAAAATTGCTTCAACTTCCTGTCTGAGACTGGGACTGAAGTTGCAGCCCACATAAGGATTGAGGACGAAACAAAGATTGTCGCAAAAGGCGCTCTTTGGTATGAGGAGACACTCCCTGTGGAGACGATCCTGGCAGGGATTGCCTGGTGCGATAGAGTGTACGGCGGAAACGGAATCGATCAGGATACGATTCTCAGCACATTTTGTGACGACTCCGCGCTGGAGCTTCAGATCGGCGGAAAGGCGACGGTTGGCAAGGGCAGAGTGAGATGTCAATTTACGAGGGGTTGAGATCGTGGCAGGAAATGCTCGCCAGACAAGGCAGCAGATGAGATCACAAGTAGCTTACAGTTGTGTCTCCTCAAGAAAGGAAGGCGACAAGGAGTACAGCCAACTGGCCAAAAAATTCCCGGCGCTGGTGCACAACTGCGGTCTGGCCCAGGCCATCGCCTTCGTCCTGGCAAAGGAAAAGGATGGCGATGTTGGAGAGACATACATCGCCCACCTCGCACAGACCATGGGGGTGGAAGGTGACATCGGAGATGCCAGCAGGAGTGCTGATCTTATGAAGTACCAGCGACTGACCCATGAGGCAATTCAGTCGGCGACGTGGCTCAAGCGTTTCTCTGAAGCCCTTTTGGAGACGGATTAGGCATGGCAGATGCTTGTAGAGAAAAGATCTCTGCTTGGTGGAATCTGAAGAGATCAGGCGCAAACGCTGGACTTCTTCGTGACAGGTTCCTGCAGGTGGCAGTCAAAGACAAGAAGAATCATCCAAAAGCACGCGAGGCCCTGTTTGAGGCAATGCGCCAGTCCCTGGTTCAGTCCAAAGGGGCTTACACGGCGGCCTATCAAAGGCAAGAGTCCACGTTCAAAGATATCGAATCTAAAGGATTCTTCAGAACCATTGGCCGGATGGTTATTGGACTTGGAGGAGAGAACGTCATCGAAACAGGACTCACGCTGAACCATACTTACGGAACTCCGATGATTCCTGGAACAGCCCTGAAGGGACTTGCTGCTCATTACTGCAACCAAACCTGGGGTGCTGCAGATGAAAAGTTCAGGGTCGGTGGCGATTACCACCAAGCCATCTTCGGAACCACCGAAGATTCTGGGCATATCATATTTTACGATGCCTGGATCACACCTGATAGCCTTGAAGGATCTCTCCAGCCGGATGTGATGACGCCCCACCATGGCGAATACTACTCAGACAAACGAGGCCAGATTCCGCCGACAGACTTCGATTGCCCAAATCCTGTGCCCTTTCTCTCAGTAGTGGGGATATTCCACATTGCTGTATCTTGTGATGTTCCTGGGCCTGAGGGTCAGAAGTGGGCTAATCTTGCCTTTGAGATGCTTTCAGATGCCCTAAGAGAATGGGGGATCGGAGGAAAGACAAATGCTGGATATGGAAGGCTAATCTGCATAGGATCAGGGATAAATATCGGGATCAGTAGGCCCTTAACAGTAGATGAAGCGCTGCCAATCACGCAGATAGATGGGATGAACTTAGAAGATCTGGCCCGAGATAGTCCAAAGTTGCTTGCAGAAAAATGGGATAGGATCGAAGACCAATCTTTAAAGATCGCCATGCTCAAAGAGATCAAGAGGATCTACCAGAATATCGGCTGGTGGGACGATCCTCCTGCTAAGAGCTCTAAGAAAGCAATCAGTCAATACAAATCTTGGGAGGAAAAGCATTGAAAATCCTCCTTTCCCTCATCAGCCAGCAGCATGTCCCCAACCTTCTATCTGCCCACGAGCTGCGGCCCGACATGCTGGTCTTGCTGGTCACAGATCCTATGAAGGATGCTGCCAATAACTTCCTCAAGGCTTTAGCTGTTGGAGGCCTCGATTACCTGACTAGGCACGAGTTAGCACCTCTGAAGAACCCGGACTCCCTGGATCAGACGAATAAGGCGCTAAAGGAGTTCCATGAGCGCTATCCAGATGCCGATTGGACTGTCAACCTGACCGGTGGCACGAAGCTCATGAGCATCGCTGCCTACGAGTTCTTCAAGGACAAAGCCAGGATGATCTACGTCTCCGAGAGAGACCAGTCAAAGGCCATCGACCTGTCAGGAGGAGCATCATTGCCGCTGAATCACAGGATCTCTACTCAGGAGTTCATCGCAGGATACGGGTTTGATGTGCTCAACTTCAAAGCGATATGTGAGAATGAGGCGCGAGCAGTGAGATGGCTCGATCTGGCGGTGGAGATCGCGGCGAGGAGCCAGGATAGTGCCATTTATGGCTTTCTGGGTAAACTCTTCCTCATCTCAGAGATCAAAGAGGGAAGAAGCAGAGGTATGGTACTCGACGAATCGGATGGGCTTTACATAATGGACACGGAGCTGAGGACGAAAATCACATCGACCTTTGCTCTAAGCTACAAGGACTTGACGCTCAGAGGGCCGCTGGACAAGTATGCCGTCCGATTCCTCACAGGCGGCTGGCTTGAGGTGTTTACTTGGGGTATGCTGAAGCTCCTCGAAGGCAACGGCATTTGGGACTGCAGGCTTGGAGTTCAGGTTGGAAAGAAGGGACTCCGGCTTGAGAACGACTGGGACGCTGCCTTCATGACCGATCAGGCGCTGCGAATTGTGGAGTGCAAGAGCGGCGGCCAGGAGCAGGATAAACGAGGAGATAACACCCTCTACAAGATTGAGGCGATCCGAAAGCAGATGGGAGCCCTCAGGGTAAAATCGTACTTGGTGACGACGTCCACTAATGTGATAGATCCGAAGACCCGCAAGGTCCGCGAGAACCTGGACACGAGGGCTAAGCACTACGACTGTACAATAATCGATCCAGAAAAAGTCGTCCAGATTGCTCAGATGAGGCTCTCAGCAGATCCGAGGCTGGAAGAAAGGATTGCAGAGATCTTTGGAGTTAAAAGGGGGTTTTTAGGGTGACCATCGTGCTCTACTCCATCGCCGTCTCCTCGCCCATCACTCCTGCCGAGCCCCTGCCCCCGCTCCCGGAGATCCCCCGCGGTGCGCTCGTGATCGTCGAGGGCCGGGCCCCCATCTGGCGCTACGGCATGGCCCTGCATCTGCTGCACGGCTCGCCAGCAGCTGCCGTCGCCTTCTACGATCCGCGCCTCGGCGCAGTCGTGGTGGCAACGCACAGCCAAGAGTGGCAGGTGGGACAGGTGGTGGATGTGACGCTGCCAACCGGCGAGGAGAGCTGAGACCGAGGATAAACAAGCACAATCTGCCACTTGAGCTGAAGGCCAATTCCCAGGAGCGCATCATCGCGGCAGAACTTGCGAAAAACCACATTCATCAAACCGCTTTTACTGCTGCTCTCAAGCCTTGCAGCATATTTTAATCTAATTGAGCTCAACTATTTCATTTAGTGTGGTGAATTTGAATCATGCTTTCCAAGATCAACATCTCCAAAGAAAAGATCGAGGATTTCTGCCGTCGCTGGAAGATAAAGGAACTATCCCTTTTCGGCTCTGTCCTCAGAGATGATTTTGGGCCGGAGAGTGATGTCGATATACTGGTTAGCTTCTTCGAGGGTGCCCGCTGGAGCCTCTTCGATTGGGTAGATATGACCGAGGAGCTAAAAGGAATAACGGGCAGAGAGGTGGATCTCGTGGAAAAGGGATCAATTCGAAATCCATTCAGACGCCGGGCCATTCTATCCCATATGGAGGTGATCTATGCTGCCTGAAGATAGAGATGCTGCCTATTTATGGGATATGCTGGATGCTGCACGTTCGATTCTTAGCTTCGTCGAGTCAAAGAGCTTCGAGCACTACCTTCAGGATAGAATGCTTCAGCTCGCAGTCGAGCGTGCGC
>JAUCQD010000120.1 GCA_030372945.1 Methanothrix sp.
GGAGATGCGTATAAGAGACAGAGTATAATTATTAAATGTACCTTAAAAAGATGACGATTGAGCATCAAAGCTGCAGCAACTTTAAGCCCAGCATTTTTGCCATCTCTGCTGGAAGGTCCACAACTGCAGAGGCTGCATCGATCACATCTCCATCTCCACTAGCCACTATCGCCTCCGCTGTCTTCAGCCGATGGTCTACATCCTTGGCAGTTCGAGCGGCTCCGGGCAGTCGGCGCTCGGCCATCATGCCCCTGATTTGCCCTGCAAGCTCCCCACTGCGGCTCATCTGCTGGTCCAGTAGGATCTCAGATCTCGCTGGAGCTGCAAGCACCAGAAGATCCAGGATGCTGGAGAGGGCCTTGGCTGTGAGATGAGATGCAGTATATCTTTTGAAGATCCCCCTCGTGTCGCGCAGGATGCCATCGTCGCACAAGTATACAGGGCTGCCCACAAGCAAGCTCTCCGCGGTGATGAGGACGTTGTATCCATCAACGAACACCACATCTCCCCGAAGCGCCTCGAGTGGCACTATCTTTGCCATCCTAGACCTGGCCAATTCAGCCGCAACCAGCACTCTGATCAGCACATATCTCTGCTCTTGGGGCAGGCAGTGGTGATCTGAGACGAATCGCAGGGCTGAGTCCTTGGGATATCCGCGATCCAGCAGGTATCGAGCCTCAGTCGCAGCTCTCCTCAAATCTTCGTCCTCTCTATGGCCGAACGTCTCACATCCTGATAAAGATCATTTCCATGCGCATCGATGGCGACGATCATGGGCCCGAGGCTCTCTGCTTCAAACACCCAAAGTGCCTCGGCCATTCCCAGCTCCTGCAAGTGCACGCCTGCCACCTTCAATTGCAGGGCAGCGGCAGCTCCGCAGCCCCCAGGATAAGCCAGGTAGACTGCCCTGTTGCGGAAAGGCTCTCCTGGCACTCCACCTTTGCCGATTATCGCCCGGACGCCCAGCCTGAGGAGCTCTTCAGTGTAACGGGCCATGCGACCGCTTGTGGTAGGCCCTGCTGAGAGGACCCGGCCATCCCGAATGAGAGGACCGCAGTGATACAGAGCTGCGCCTTCTAAAGATACGGGACTGCCCTTCTGGCGCATCAGCGCATGGGCCTTATCCCTGGCAGTGTACACGCGACCGCTCAGGAACACCACGTCCCC
>JAUCQD010000121.1 GCA_030372945.1 Methanothrix sp.
AGCGTCAGATGTGTATAAGAGACAGGAGGTGCATTATCATATCGAAATATCATCTTGCCATGCCTGTCCATAAGATGGAACCTGTATTTCAGGCGCTTCTCTTCCTGCAAGTATTCCATGAACTCTAGAACCGACCCATCCACCAACAAGAGCCTGCCACGAAGCATGCCTTCTTGGGGGCTGAACTCCCGAAGATCAATGCTCTTATCAGCTACTATCTCTGATCTTTTCAGCCGCGACTCCACCTCGTCGAAGTAATCCGAGATCAAGAGGAAAGCACCGCTCTTGCCTTCCTCAATTCCTCTTCGATCACGCTTCGCCCTCTCAACAGACCCCACCACTCAAAGCAATCCTGGGCATCTCCTAGTTTCCCCTGCTCAAACTGTTTTATAAATTGGGTAGAATCCATTCCGTATCTACGCTCGAAATCCTTGATCTCGTCATCCGTCAGCCTTTTTTTCATCTCCAGGAGTCCGATCTCCCGTTCTATTGACCTGCGAATGATCTGATTTGCATCTTCTAATGCAATCGCACTCATTGAAAATAATTAATTGCCTTAAGCCATTTAAGTGTTCTGGATATCTTCTCTATTTAACTCGCGCCTTGGGGGTGGGCCCTGCACCAGGGCATCTTGCTCTGTGACTTCCTCCCATGCCCCTTCAGGGGCAAGGGGGAAGTCACTAAAAAAGTCTCTGTGAGTTCTCAGTGAACTCTGTGGTGAGAAGTCCGTTGGGCCATGGGTTGTACACCAGATTCATCAGATTAGTCCTTTCTCTTTCAATGCCGTTTTCATCTCCTTCAGCTCTGCCAGATCGGCTTCGATGCGCTTGAATCTCCTATCCATATAGCTCTTCAGATCAAGCCTAAGCCCTCGAATCTCTTCTATGGTTTCTTCCTGCCGGTCTAGCATCTGGTCCATCTTGCCGCCAAGGTTCTGGAAGCCATCCTTGGTGATGGTATTAAGGTTCTGGAAGCCATCCTCAGTGAGGGTAGTTAGGTTGTTAACGTTGACCGTAAGACTCCTAATGTCGATGAGCATTTCCTTTAGTATCTCGACGCCGTCATCAAGACGCTCTCCAACCTCTTCGGGACCTGTAATCTTCCGAAAAGTTGAGTATTGTCCTGATCCCTGAGAGTACTGGACATCGACGTTACCCGCCTGGATGAGTGCGTTCTTGATTGCAATTGCCGAGGCGAACCTCTCCAATTCGTCCTTCTTCTTACCCTCGGCAATCACCAGGACACTGCCATCAGGGCGGTTCTGGATAATGCCAACTAGCCCCATCCCGTTGGCCAGAGCGATTACTTTGGCCCTGTAGCCGACCCTCTGAACCCTACCCGATACTTGAGCCGTCAATCGGATCATTGATCGAATCGTCCTCTATGTTCTTAATGCTTGGTTTATATTTAGCTATATCGCCGGCCAGTTATGATCAGCGTCTTTTCCGTTCCAGCAAGCACTGCAAATAAATCTGCTGCCCAGCGCTTGGCAAGAAGACTATGGCTTGGCGCGCCCTTTGTGGTTTAATAGAGAATCAGCATATGC
>JAUCQD010000122.1 GCA_030372945.1 Methanothrix sp.
GCCTCCACGCGAGATAAATCAAGAGGCTCTGGAGATCTCGCTTGTCATCGCTCGTCTGCTCAATATGAAGATCGTGGACGAGGTGCAGACCATGCGCAAGATGGTGATCGATGGTTCCAACACCTCGGGCTTCCAGCGCACGGCGTATATTGGATCCAGAGGCAGCATCAACACCAGCCAGGGACCTGTTGGCATCAGCATCCTCTGTCTGGAGGAGGAGGCGGCGCGCATTATTGCAGACAATGGAGATAGCCTCATCTTTTCCCTGGACCGGCTTGGCATCCCCCTCGTAGAGATAGGCACTGCCCCAGACATCGTCTCACCAGCACATGCTCGTGAGGTAGCTCAGTACCTTGGAATGATCCTGCGATCAACCGGACGCGTCAAGCGTGGACTTGGCACCATCCGCCAAGATGTGAACGTCTCCATCAAAGGCGGAGCGCGAGTGGAGGTAAAAGGCGTTCAGGCCCTGAACCTCGTCGACAAGATCGTGGAGTTTGAGGCATTGAGACAGAGCAGGCTGCTGGAGATACGAGATGAGCTGCAGCGCCGCAAGGCCAGAGTGAGCGACAAGACCTGGGATATAACAGAGCTCTTCGCAGGCACGAGCTCAAAGGTAATAGCCAGGTCCCTCAAGAGTGGCGGAGTTGTTCTGGCAGGTCTCCTGAGAGGCTTTGAGGGGCTCGTGGGCCGGGAGATCCAGCCAGGCCGTCGCCTGGGAACTGAGATGTCCGACAGAGCAAAGCGCGCAGGCGTCGGTGGCATATTCCATACCGATGAGCTTCCAGGCTATGGCGTGACTGAAACCGAGGTAGAAGCAGTAAGGGCCTTGCTTGCCGCAGGAATTGGCGACTGTGTGGTTATGGTCACAGGCCCGCAAGACAGAGCCGAGAATGCACTGCAGGCGGTACTAGTTCGGGCTCGCGAGGCCCTGTCCTGTGTGCCTGAGGAGACACGCAGGGCCCTGCCTGATGGCTGTTCTGAGTACATGAGACCGCTGCCGGGATCTGCCAGGATGTACCCGGAGACTGATGTGCCTTCCGTTGTGATCACTGAAGAGATGCTACGCCAGCTCAAGCTTCCTGAATTGTCCGCGGCTCGCGCGCAGCGCTTTGAGCGCGATCTGGGCTTGAGCTCTGAACTTGCCCGCGTCATGGCTGCATCTCCCAACTACCAGCTCTTCGAAGAGATCGTGGCCGAGCATAAGATTTCTCCGTCTGTGGTGGTCAGGGCTCTGGAGAACATACCAATTGAGCTGGCCAGGGAGAATGTTCCCATCTCAAATCTGACCGACCAGCATTTCAGGGATTGCTTCGCCCTCGTCGCCAGCGGCCAGATCGCCAAGGAAGGCCTGGTAGATCTGCTGCGCATACTTGCGCAAAATCCCAAAATAGATGCTTACGAGGCGTCCAGGACTGCAGGCCTTTTGGGTGTGGATGAAGCAGGCGTCCAAGCCGTCGTCCGCGCGGTTGTGAAGAGCAAGATGGATCTCGTCAGGGCCAGAGGAGAGAGAGCTGCAGGCCCACTCATGGGCCTGGTGATGAAGGAGCTGAGAGGCAAAGCAGATGGCGCTTTGGTGAGCGCCATATTGAAGAAGGAAATACAAGATATACTGTAGCCAAGTGAGCCCCGAGAAAGCCAAAAGGCCAGATATGCTCCTCTGGGAGGAGACGCTGTTCAAAGACAGGGATCTATTCGAGCTAGATTACCTGCCAGAACATTTCCTTCACCGTGAATCGCAGATGAACAGCCTAAAGTTCTGCATTCGGCCTGCGCTGCAGGGTGCACGACCCATCAATGCCCTGTGCCTCGGCCCCCCAGGCACGGGGAAGACCACAGCCATCTTCAAGCTCTTCGAGGAGATCGAGGCCCATTCATCCAATGTCATTCCAGTTCATGTAAACTGTCAGATGGACACCACGAGATACGCTGTCTTCTACCAGCTCTACAAGAAGATCTTCGAACACGCGCCTCCTTCAAGCGGCGTCTCTTTTAAGCGCATCTTCGAGAAGGTAGCACGACACGCCGCAGACGAGGATCGGGTCCTGATAATAGCATTGGACGACATAAATTATCTCTTTCACGAGCGTGAAGTGGATCATGTTTTGTACTCACTCCTACGAGCGCACGAGACATGTCCCGGCGCCAGGATGGGCGTGATAGGCATTTTGAGCGAGCCTACGCTCAACTACATTCTCGACCCACGTGTCGTGTCCGTCTTTCAGGCTGAAGAGATTGTATTTCCACTTTATACCAGGGCTGAACTGTGGGACATTCTGAACAAGCGAGTGCAAATGGGCTTTTATCCAGGCGTGGTTGAGAAAGATGTCCTTGAAGCTGTGGTGAATTACACAGAGTCATGCGGTGACCTCAGAGTAGGAATTGATCTTCTCAAGAGGTCCGGCCTCTTAGCAGAGAAGCGCGCCTCTAGAACGGTCTCCCTTCAAGATGTCGAGAGCTCATACGAGCGTTCGCGGCTGGTTCACCTCTCGTATGCCCTGAAATCTCTGAAAGAGGACGAGCAAAAGGTGTTGCGCATGGCAGCAGAGCATGAGAGCTGTCGCGCTGGCGAGCTTTTCAGCCGCTTCCATGAGGAGACGGGCGCAGGATACACACGTTTCCACGAGATCCTCAACAAGCTAGATGCCATTCGGCTCATCGATACAGATTTTAGCGGATCGGGCGAGAGGGGCAGAAGCCGTACGATTCGCGTGCGCTATGATCCCAAAGAGATCCTGTGCAGGATCGGCTCCTGATCTTTTGAAAGAAGAGCTCTATATTCTTGAATTAGAATAACTTACCTATATAGATCACATAGACAAGGACTTTAACTTGGAATGCGATTCGGATTTATGTATGAACAGGCCGAGAATAGTGGCGCCCCAAAAATATAAGGAGAAGTTCACAGAGGCGCTATTGTTTGTATCAGCCGTCACCTCAATTTTCATTATGCTTCTCATCTTCTATTACCTGATCTGCGAAAGCACTCGTGCATTTCACGAACTGGGCTTCTTTTCGCTGCTCTTCGGCCAAAAATGGCACCCAGCAGGGGATATTTACGGCTTTCTGCCACTGATCGCCTGCTCTCTCATCATCACCCTTCTCGCGCTTTTCATAAACATCCTAGTCGGTTTTCCCCTGGCCATCTACCTGGCAGAGCTGGCAGGTCCAAAAAAAAAGGCAGTATTGAAGCCTGCCATCGAGCTGTTGGCGGGAGTCCCGTCCATAGTCTATGGCTTCTTGGGAGTGATCATACTTGTTTCCTACCTGCAAGACAGCTTTGATATGCTCACAGGAAGATCGATCTTAGCAGGCTCGATATTGCTAGGCGTCATGTTCATTCCCTACCTCACCACCATCTGCGAGGATGCTCTGAGGGCGGTTCCCAGCGAGTTCAAAGAGGGCTCGCTTGCTCTTGGCGCCAATAAATGGCAGACATTGAGGCATGTGACGATCCCTGCAGCCTCGTCAGGAATCACTGCTGCCATCCTCCTCAACATCGGAAGCATAATCGGCGAGACGATGGCCGTGCTCCTTGTGGTCGGCAATGTCACAAGGCTGCCTTCTCCGATTTATGATATCTTTGACCAGGGCGCAACATTCACCTCCGTCATCGCCGGCGAGATGGGAGAGGTGGCCAGAGGATCCCTTCACTATCACGTCCTTTTCGCAGTGGGCTTCGTCCTTCTCGCTGTTGTATCAGTTCTCAGCCTCATCGCGGACTTTGCGCGAGCCCGAATAAGAAAGAAGTTCGGAGGATACTGAATGAGGATCAAGCCTGCATTGGCAGCATCATTCGTTTTATCTGCATTTCTATTCGTATCATCTGTGGCATGCCTCATACTGCAGCCTGATTTGAGCCGGCTGGCGCCTATCTGGAACGCCTGCCTGCTGGCAGAGGTGCTGCTGCTTCTCGGATCCTATTTGACTGCCAAAACTAAACCTCAGAAGGCTGCATTGATCCTTGCACTGGACATCCTCTTCTGTCTGGCAATAGTTTCCATTACATTCACCGGAGGCCTTCACCCTGGTTTCGCATTCAAAAGGCCTCTTGGCGTTGGCGCCACCTTTGGATATCCCTTTGTTCTGCCTCTCCTGGTGCTTTTTGCCAGCTTATTGAACATCAAGGATGCACTTAACATCGTCCATGACTTTAGCCCCAAGGGAAGAGAGGCCCTTGTATTTTTGGCCATCAGATTATCAGCAATACTCTCAATCATGCTCCTGGGCGGAATTCTTCTCATAATAATCTACAAAGGAATTTGGGTCATCAACTGGGAGTTTTTGACCACACCGCACAGGAGGCTTGGACAGGCAGGTGGAATCAGCACAGCCATAATGGGATCGCTCTGGATGGTCCTTGGCGCCATGATTGTATCGTCTCCACTGGGAATCGGCGCTGCCATCTACCTTCACGAGTACTCGAAGAACCAGAAGCTCAATCGTCTGATCACCATTGCCGTAAGCTGCCTGAACGGCGTTCCTTCTGTGGTATTTGGCCTCTTTGCACTTGCATTTTTGGTGACTATTTTTGGAGTGTCGCTTCTCACAGGCTCGATAATTCTGGGCCTGATAAACATACCAACCATAATTCTGACCAGCCAGGAGGCCTTGAAGAGCGTTCCAAACTCCCTCAGAGAGGGCAGCATGGCGTTAGGGGCAACTAAGTGGCAGACGATAAAGAAGGTCGTCCTGCCTTCGGCCATGCCCGGCATCCTCACAGGCGTCATAATGGGTGTCGCCAAAGCCTCTGGAGAGACAGCCCCAATAATGTGGACCGCAGTGACCTTCACTGCCACGCCTGTTCAGATGATCTACGGTGTCATTCCGAATGTGTTTCAACCTGTGAACAATCTGGACTATCATCTCTTGAATCTAATTTATTTTTTAGGTGCATGGGACGTTGAAGCTAGGGCATGGGGAACTGCGCTGGTCCTCATAGCCCTGGTGTTGGGCACGAATATGCTTGCAATCCTTGTAAGAAACTATTATCGCAAGAAGATATCCTGGTAGTATTCATTGAGAGACACATTCATTGAAAGCCACGCCAAAATTCGCTCTCCGTATCCGCCGCAAAAAAATCCATTACCTGGGCGAGCAGATCACGAATCCTTGCTACCTCGCCCTCTCGCAGGTCGGAAGGCATTAGCGGCAGAGACAACATTACAGCTGCATCAAGTTGCAGCGAAGCCCTGGAGTTTGGATGATCCATCAGATCGAGCACGCATCTGCGGACTGTCTCAATGCTGCGACGTACTGCACACAGCTCTTGCTCATTTTGCCTTGAGGCCACAGAACTCATAGCCCAGGCATCTATGATAGCTAAGACAAGATCTGCTTTGAGTTTATCTGGAATATCCACCGTCTTCAATAGATCCACTATCAAGCCGAGCTTTATCGATCTGATCTCACCTTCTCTTGTTACCAGGCCGTCCCTTTCCAGAATTGCCTCATAGTATTCGAGCAGGCCAAGCAGATCCTCACCATTTCGAAGACCCTCGCATCCAATAACGTTGATCATCTTCATCCTCCAGACATCTCAAAACAAAGACCATCCTTCCTGCGCAAAATGAAAAATTCCAAATCTGGCGACACTACAGAGGTAAGTCAATCTGATATATGTGTCTTCTCTCATTAAACTATATGTATGTATTTTGGCTATATATTCTATATTCTCAAAATTCCTCCAGTCTTCAGAACTACTGCCATCATAACTGAGCCTTCATGGATCTGCCAGGAACTGAGTCAGAAATGGTGTGCCGTGATAATTATTATCTATCGTCCCTAAGGAGAAGTCCTTGCCGAAGGTATACCTAGAGTCATATTGAGGCGCAATTGCTCCGATCTGCTGAGCCATCACATGTGTGCCCAATGGTTCGTAGTAAATAAGAGCGGATCCACTGGAAAATCCACTGCCTAAATAGATGGGATCTGCATAGGAAGGCACTGCATAGGTTTGCTCCCCCACTCGAGCAATCCGAGAATATTGACTTTGCTGAATATAACCAGCCTGCGGGACTGATGGCTGTGCACATCTGCCAGAGACGTCTATCACCACTGCATTGCTGGCCTTATCGCCTATGACGTAAGAGAGTATGTGCTGCCCAACAGCATCTGCAAGAAAGGTCAGCCGATCATAGCGCTGAAAATAGTGATTGCTGCGAGATGCACGTCCATCAGGGTATATCTCATTGATGTAACCGCTCCCTTCTACAGGAGAGAGCACTACCAATGGTACAGTCTCCCCCTCGAGGATATCAATGTGCTTTGTCCAGCCTGCATCTCCATCTATCCTCAGAAGATAACCAGCCGCCTGAGTGGCATACGATTGGCTTTCTGCTTGAGCTATAGACAGATATATCAATAAAATCAATATGAACAATTTTCCCATAGGCGTCCCTCTATATATCAGCTCGGAGCTATTTCAATTAATAAGTTTCTATGGCTATACTTTGAAAGCTGCCTTCCATCATGGACAATCTATATCAATTCCAAATCATTTGACTCATTCATGCGCATTTGCGAGTCCGAGTTCGGCGCCAATGTCGGCAAATATAACAAAGTCCTCTACCTATGCCACCGTAATGCCGATCCCGACGCCATTGGGAGCGCTTTTGCTCTGAGCCAGGCCTTCGGGGGCACACTAGGTGCCGTGGACGACCTGAGTCGCACAGGCGAGGCCTTGGCAGAGGCCATCGGAGCCGACGTCGAGATCAACCCAAGGGCAGAAGAGTACGACCTCGTAGTAGTCGTAGACACATCGGTCAGGACCCAACTTGGAAGCTTCAAGCTGGCAAGATATGCTCTGATAGACCACCACCAGGACATTGGACTGCTGAATGATGCCGAGTTTTATATCCAGAGACCTTCGAAGTCCACTGCTGAGATAGCCTGGGAGATTTTGAAGGAGAGCGGGGCGCAGACCAGCCGGGAGATGGCCATGGGCTTGCTGGTTGGCATAATCTCTGACACAGGCAGATTCAGGCGCTCAACGCCGATGGTCTTTCGTGCTGCGGCAGAACTGCTCGAAGCAGGAGGACTTGATTATGAAGATGCACTTCAAGCCCTGTCCATCCCCGTGGACGCCTCCCGCAAGATCGCTATCCTCAAGGCAGTCACCCGTGCCAAGATCGACCGTCATGGAGACTGGCTTATCGCAACGACTGTGATCAACTCCTTTGAAGGTTCTTCTGCCATGGCGCTTGCAGACCTGGGAGCTGATGTGGCCTTTGCGGCAGGAAAGCATGGAGACCTCTGCCGCATAAGCGCCAGAGCTGGGCGAGAGGCCGCCAGGATCGGCTTAAACCTGGCTGAGATCCTGTGCGAGGTAGGCAAAAATAACGGCGGCGATGGAGGCGGCCACATGGCAGCCGCAGCCCTTGAAGCCGTTGGAGAGCCTCGTGCCCTTTTAGAGGAGTGCAGAAGAAGAGCAGCAGAAAACCTGCCCTAGGCTTTTCGCATCCTCAAAGCAGCACTCTTCAAAGCCTCTATTCCAGGCAGAGGCTCGCCCGAAAGATATGTAATGCTCGCTCCGCCGCCCATGCTCACGTGCGAGAACTTAGACTCCAGGCCAAGCTGCTCGATGGCCGCAACGCTGTGCCCTCCGCCAGCAATTGAGTAACCAGACTCGGTGGCAGCCTTCAGTAGCTCGGATGTGCCGAGACGGAACTTCTCCTGCTCGAATATGCCTGTCGGCCCATTCAGAACTGTAACCTTTGCCTCCTTCATCTCCTTGGAGTAGGCTACGATGGTCTCAAGGCCGATATCCGCTATCGGCAGGTCTGTAGGAAGTTTATTTACGGGGACTTCGACGCGCTCCCCGTTTTTGTTCAGAGCTACGTCCACAGGGATGACGATCTTGCCAGGATATTCCTTGAGGAGCTTTGCAGCTATTGGGATCTGCTCCAGATACTCTTGATCCTCAACGAACTTCCGGTTGGCCTCACCGACGTTGATGCCAGCAGCCATCATGAAGACAGTTGCAACGACACCTGACGTCAAGATTTTATCTGCTCCGCCGCGGCCAAGGACGTTCCGGGTGACCTTGATGGAATCGTCAGCTTTGGTGCCGCCCAAGGAGAAGACTGTGGGGTGTTCATGTCCCTTCAGGCCCCTGTCCAATGCGGTGATCTCCCTGTCCATGAGAAGCCCGGCAACGCTTGGCAGGACCTCTGTGAAGCCGACCACAGAACAGTGAGAGCGATGCGACACCGCAAAGGCGTCGTTGACAAACACATCAAAAAGAGGTGCGAGCTTTCTCACCATATGGCTCTTGGCGTGATCAGCAGCCGTTCGGGTGATGTTCTCTTCTGCATAAAAGCGAGTGTTTTCGAGGAGAAGAACCTCTCCTGGCTCCAGAGATTTTATAGACTCTCTGGCGTGAGAGCCGAAGATGTCATCAACATATGTAACATCGCGGCGCAATAGCCGCGTAGCCTGGCGGGCATGAGCCTCCATTGTGGTATAGTCCTTCTTTCCTGCCCGGCTTTGATGCGCCATGAGGACCACCCTGCACCCCTCCAGGGCACGCAGAGTTTCTAAATGGCTCCTGATGCGTTTATCATCCAGAATGTTTCCGCTTGGGTCCATGGGAGAATTGAAGTCCACCCTTACCAGGACCCTTTTATTATCGAGTATGACGTCATCCAACGTAAGATAATCCTTCAACTCGGTTCCTCCCGGTGTGTTACGGGTTGACAGAAGGGATATATATCATTGCTGATTTTGGTAATCTGCCAAAAATATGTTTATATGCCTTCAACGCACAATCTGGTTGAGAAGAGCAATGGAGGCGGATAAGGAACCATTTGAGGAGAGGATTTATTTGAGAAGATGGCAGAAGGCATCAGAATTGTGCACATTGAGTTACGAAAGGATGAGAGAACGAATAATGGTCATCCAAGCTCCTCTTTTAATTTATGATAGGTCGCGCGCAGGTGCTCTGAGATGACCCGCGTATTCGAGAGCACTGGCATGAAATTGGTATCCCCATTCCAGCGCGGGACGATGTGCAGATGGATGTGATCCGCCACACCCGCTCCACCGACGAGGCCCATATTAATCCCCAAATTGAATCCATCAGGCCTCATGGTTCTTTTTAGCAACTCCACGCCGAGATCTGCCAGCGCCATCATCTCCTGCTGCTCATCAGGAGACCATCCGGCCAGGGTGGCAGTATGGCGGTAGGGCACCACCATCATGTGGCCGTTGTTATAAGGATATGCATTCAGGATGATGAAATGATGCTTGCCCCTGAAAAGTATGAGATTGTCTTCGTCCCTGTTCTCAGCAGGCTTGTCACAGAATATGCACCCTGCAGGCTTCTTGCTCAGAATATAGTCAATCCTCCATGGCGCCCATAAGTTCTCCATCTCGATCCCCAGCCTATTTCTTCTCGAAGATGAGCTTGCGGCCAACCAATTTATGCCTTTCCTCCAGGAACTTCTTGATGGCCTTCGGATAAGCCCTGTACTCTGCCCTCTGAATTCTGGCCTTCAGGCTCTCATGAGTGTCATCATCCCGAACGGGAACTGGAACCTGCCAGACGATAGGACCACGATCCACTTCCTCATCCACGATATGGATAGTAGTACCTGTCCATTTCACACCGTGGTCTAAGGCCTGCTGAAAGGCATCCATTCCCCGAAACGACGGCAGAAGAGCAGGATGGATGTTCAGGATCCTGTCCTTGTAGTGCCTCACAAAAGCAGGAGACAGGATCCTCATGTATCCAGTTAGGACTACAAGCTCCACTCCTGCAGCATCCAGATGCTCCATCAGCTTCAGGTCGTAGTCCTCGCGCGCCAGGCCCTTTGGGTCCAGATAGAGATAAGGAACATCGAACTCCCTGGCAATCTTCAGGGCCCCTGCATCCGGCTGATCTGCTAGAACCAGTTTGACCTGGGATGGCAGATTGCCAGAACGCTCTGCCAGCAAGATGTAACGAAGGTTCTCGCCTCTTCCGGAGGAGATGACCCCAATTGATGTCGTCAATCTAAAAGCTCACTTCCCGAGAAGGATCTCAATTGCAGAGACATTGGTCTCCCCGCGGTCGGTATTGAGCTTCTCTGTAGAGATCTGTATGTCCTTCACAGTCACATCTGGCAAAAAGCGGGACCTTGACACCTCAGCCACGTCCACCGCCCTGGAGATCGCTCGACCCCTGGCCATTATCCTTACATCCTTTGCACCACTGTTGAACTGTGTAACCACTGCCAGCACGTAGTTCATCACAGGTTTGCTGCCGACGAACACGACATCATCTTCTGCCATTGGCGTATCACCTTGGAATTTTATTTGAACTTGCGCATGTATCCTAGATAAAGTTGCTGATGACATTTCTTGGGTAGATCATTGAGTCAAAGATACCTGCCCCGCGCCTTGATCTCTTTCACCCTAGCGAGCACTGCATTGGCGCCCGGGTAAGTCCTGGCATAGCCGACCTTGAAGGCCTCCTCAAGTTCCCCAGGCATGTCATGGGTGCTCTCCAGGGTCTGGAAGTAAACATGCACATCCACTCCTTGGGCCTCCACTGATTTTTCGTAAAACGAGAGGCCGAAATCGATGAGGCAGATCTTTCCTGACCGCAAGATCATATTCGATGTGGTGAGGTCACCATGAATGATGCCGCCTTTATGCAGTCTACCCACCATCTCTCCGACCTTCTCAGATATCTCGGGGGTGATGATATCTTTCAGCTTCTCTCCATGCACATGTTCCATCTTCAACTCGAAACGAGAGATATCTCGGATGATGGGCGTTAGGACCCCGTGCCTTCGGGCGTCCGAGGTGATCTTGGCCTCTCGAAGAGTCCTCTCCTGCCGTATGCGCTCATCCAGCTCCGCCTGACGATAGCTTTTGGGCAGCCTCCACTTCCTCACAGTGCCGTTCTCTAAAGTTATGATCGCTTCTGCGCCCCTGCCTATCTCCATAATTCTTCTTTCCTGTTCCAGGCCTCCACGAGGCCAAGGCATCCCGTGATCATCATATCCCCTCCAGGCGATGCAGCCACTGCTCCAGGCAGAGCACCACTCTTTAAAAATTGTTCTCTGCGAGGTCCTGTGACGAGGGTTGACATGATCTGCTCCGGAACGCTCTCGATATAAGCTCCGTGGCCCCCATCATCGAATACCTCGGAGTTCTTCAATCTTCCGGAGCACAACTTATCCAAAAGGCTCTTGAGCTTCTCAGGAGTTAGCTGAGAGGTATGATGCTCGAAGATGGCTGTGATACTCTCATCGTCTAGCAGAGCCGCCACAGTGTGGCCGTTTCCAAAGTTGATGATAAGCGAGGGTCCTATGCATCGCGGATCCAGAGAGGCCCCGAAGACTGCAGCAGGGCCTGTGTCCATGATCAGCGGCCGAAATCCTTCATTGGCCAGGCAACTATAAACGGCCTGCATCCTGGTCATGGCCTCTGGTGGCTGCCGAAAGGCAAACGACATCAATGTCCCTCCGGAACGAATGGCCTCTCTCAGATGTTCGAACCTGACGATGCGATTTGACCTTTGAGGGGAATAACCATGATCCTGCACAGCCACAGCCAGATCCCTCGGAAGGTCCAGGCCAAAGAGCTGGAATGCCCTGCGAAGTGCCGGAAGATCCAGATCCCCGGTCTGTATCGCCTCAGCCGATGAGGGTGCATCTTCCCGAATTATGACGCCGAGTGCCTCCACTCGCTCAAGATTGTCATTAATGGTAGCGGCAGCCGTAGGAGTTGCATAGACCCTAAGGCCTGCTGCCAGGTGCCACCTCACTGCCGCAGTACAGGCACCTCCACCCATTGTCGGGCCGTGCAAAAAGACATCTTTCCCAGCCAGACGTGCCCGATTTATCCTGTTTCCCACGATCACAGTGGAGCTTGGCAAGACCATCTTGGCTGAGCCTTCCAGAGGCACATCCTCCTGGTAGTACAGGATATCCTGAGTGCCTGCGCCTACATCAATCGCTAAGAGCGACATATCCTCTTCGAACCTCAAGGCCAATTAAGCGATCGTATGGGAAAAATTTTATCCTCATCGTATAGAAGGAAGCACATGATCATCGGTGTGGTTGTCGCGAGCACATCCCGCTTTAAAAGATATGGGCCTGTAAATAGTCCATCTGTGGCAGAGGACCTATCAGGAAAAGTGATCCAGGACATGGTACGGGCAGCAGGATACACAGACCACTATCAGCTTGTGCCCGACGGCATCGAGAGCATCCGGGACGCTCTGGGAAAAAGCTCTGCCGATGCAATAATCATCTGCGGCGGGACTGGTCTTACTCATCTGGATCTGACAATCGAAGCCGTCGAGCCCCTTTTCGAGAAGACGCTTCCGGGCTTTGGGGAGATCTTCCGCTGGAGGAGCCTGGAGGAGGTTGGAACGAGGGCCATGCTTACAAGGGCCTCAGCAGGAATATATCAAGGAAAGCCGATATTTTGTCTTCCGGGAACGCCAGGGGCTGCCCGACTTGGCACAGAGCTTATCCTGGCAGAAATAGAACATATTATCAACCATATTAGAGAGTGAGATAGCCATCATCCAGCGAATAAATAAAAAATAATATTAGTCGTATTAAATCCTATTGAGGCGCAGTAGCCTTTTATATCTGTAGCACTCTGATAAGGATATAGAGCTATCACGGAGAGAGGCCAATGGAGACAGAGATTCCAGTGCGGGACATCATGACCCGCCCAGTGATCACAGCCGATGCCGACCTAGATATTCTGAACGCCGCCAAAAGGATGGGCTCAGCCAACGTGGGAAGCCTGATAATATTATCAGAGGGCAAACCCATAGGCATTCTTACGGAAAGGGATTTAGTGAAGAAGGTTGTGGCTCAGGCAGCCGATCCCAGAAGCGTGAAGGTGGGAGACATCATGAGCGCACCTGTGGTCGCCATCGATCCAGAAGCAAGCTTGCGCGAGGCTGCAGAGCTTATGCTGAAGTCCGGCGTCAAGAGGCTCCCCGTGATCTCCAATGGAGGGCTCGTAGGAATAATTACTGACACAGATCTGGTCTCTGGATCCTCTGTCGGCCTCAATGAGATTTTGAGCAATCTCATAGAAATGCACCGTGAGAGCGTCCACTTTGAGGAGTCCAGAGAAGTTGGGAGTGGAATTTGCGAACTTTGCGGCCAGCTCTCAGATTCCTTGAAGAGCATTAATGGCGAGCTTCTATGTTGGAGCTGCAGAGAAGGCAAATAATTTTATACCAGCTTGCTGGACCGAGGAAATAATTATGTTAGTTGAAGATATTTTGTCCAGAGATCCTCTTTACGTAGAGGATTCCACTTATCTGACTAAGGCGCGTCAGTTGATCAGAGACCACCACGTGCGAGGACTGCCGGTTGTGAACGATAACAAGCACGTCCTTGGAATTGTAACTGCCCAGGATATGCTCAGAGTAACCTCGACGAAGTCTAATGTGACTGTAGCCGGCTTCATGGTTCAGGTCCCACTCGTGACGGGACAGATGGACATGTTCGATGCGGCCCGTCTCATGCTCAAGGAGAAGAGCACCTTGCTGCCTGTGATCGAGTCTCCTGACAAGCCTCGCCTTCGGGGCGTAGTCACCCTCCTGGATGTATTCAAACACATAGACCTTGAGAAGGTTCCAAAAAAACAAATTCAAGAGGTTATGAGCACCAAGGTCGTAACTGCCAACCCTGACGACCCTGTGACAAAGGTCTGGGACAAGATGGTGGAAGAGGACTTTACTGGACTGCCAGTTGTAAAAGATGGCAAGCCCATCGGGATGATCACGAGGTTCGATATTCTCAAGAGAGGTTGGGCCAGGATCAGCAAAGAGAGCGAAACAAGGCCCGTCGATTCTACGCAGATGCGCATAGAGAAGCTGATGAGCTCTCCCATATACAGCATAAAGCCGGATGCCAGCCTTGCAAGCGCCATAGAGCTGATGCGCAAATATGAGATCGGCCGGATATCCGTCGTGGATGAGGGAAAGCTCGTGGGGATAGTCGATAGAAACGATCTGATCAAAGGCTACCTAGGGTGATCAAAGATGAGCAAAGGGCCAACAACCGGAAAAGAAGTAACAAGGATACCGAAGAAGAATGACAGGATGCCAGTAGCCCCAGGTTCAGGGAAAAGAGCACCTTTGCAATTCGATTCCCGACCTGCGAGGCGAACGGGCGAAGTTTTAAACGTAGCATCCTATGATGTCGTCACAGTTCCGCCCACTACAACGATCATGGGAGCCATAAAGACGATGACCTTTTATGGCTTTTCCAGGCTTCCAATAGCGGATGCTGGAACCAGAAGGTTGATAGGATTTGTGACATCTGTGGATATCGTAGACTTCCTGGGTGGAGGGCTGCGTCATAATCTCCTGAGAGAGAAGTTTGGCGGCAACATATTCACAGCGATCAATGCCGACATCAGGGAGATCATGAGCACAAAGCTCACCTACGCCAACGACAAGTCCTCCTTGAACGACGTTTTGAAGCTGATGTACGAGAAGAACGTGGGGGGCCTGCCTATCGTTGATGAAGAAACCCGCATCGAAGCCATAATAACCGAGGAGGACTTCGTGCGCTTCTGCAGCAGTCTGGATACGGGCCTGCTTGTCGAGTCATTCATGAGCCCAAATGTAGTGACGGCTCCAGCGCAAACCACCATCGAGAAGATGACCAGAATGATCATTCAGAAAGGATTCCGCCGCATGCCTGTCGTGCAGGACGGTGTGCTGATGGGCATGGTCACTGCATCAGACATAATGAAATATCTTGGCAGTGGCGATGCATTTGAAAAGGTCGTTACTGGCGATATTGCCGAGGTCATGAACCAGCCTATCAAGAGCCTCATTAAGAGCAGCTTAATTGTTACAGAAAAGAAGGCTGACCTGGGGGCTGCAGCCAAGAGGATGATGGATAACGACATTGGGTCTTTGCCTGTTTTGGACAACGAATCCTTGGCGGGAATTCTGACGGAGAGAGACTACGTGAGGGCATTGGCCGAGAATAGGGGGATACTATCATGATTATAAAAAAAGTCAAAGACTACATGAGCGCTCCCGTATACGTTATCGAGCGGAACGAACCCATCCAAAGAGCCAGAAATCTGATGTTCAAATACGGCATTGGCAGAATTCCTGTGATGGATAAGGGCAAGCTTATAGGCATAGTTACCAAATACGACATCACCAACCGGCTCAACCAGGCAGCTCCTGAATGGCGCAGACGACCCATTGACAAAATCCCCATCCAGGTAGTGATGACCGAAAAGCCCATAACCATCTTCCCCGATGCCACCATGCCCCAGGCGGCTGAGCTCATGGTCGAGAACGATATCAGCGGCCTGCCAGTGGAGCGCGATGGCGAGATCGTGGGAATGATCACCTCCCGAAACATGGTGAAGTACTTCTCAGAGCAGGATGTCAAAGCAACTGTTGGCGACCTGATGAACAAGAACATCTTGAATGTTCACCGGCACCACACAATAGGCCACGTCCTGGAGGAGATGAATGTGCAGGGCGTCAGCCGCGCCCTGGTCTATGAGGACAATGCAACTCCCGTTGGGATTGTCACCCGCTCAGGGCTCACGTTCTCTGATATCATGGGACCAAAAGACGAGATGGAGACCAAGAACATAAAGATGACCAGAAAAGAGAGCACTGCCGGCAGAAAACAATACAGATATATAAGACAGATGCCTTTTGTGGCCGAGGATATCATGACGTCTCCCATCATCACGATTAATCCAGAGATAAAAGCGATAGAAGCTGCCAAGACGCTCGCTGAGAAGAACATCATCGGCATGCCAGTCATGGAGAATGGCGATGTTGTGGGCTACTTCTCTGCCGATGAGATCATAGCAGAGATTGGGAGGTGGAAGTGATGCAGGTAAAGGACATAATGACGGAGCCTGTCACCATCGACAAATCAGAGAGAATCGGTCATGCGCTGGACCTGATGGAGAAGAACGACCTGCGCAGGCTCTTGGTGACCAACAAGGACAAGATGGGTGGCATAATAACCACAAGACAGATCGCTCGTGTGCTTGGCACTCGAAAGAGCCTGGGCATGCCGGCATCCTCACTGCATGTGGCTGCAGCAACTATGGATGCCGTAATCAAGGTCTTGCCAGATATGAGCGTGGAAGATGCCATGGTCCTCCTGCAGAAGACCTCTGTGCTGGTAGTAGTGGATGGCGACAAGATCGTGGGATGGATCAGGCCAAGAGAGATACTCGCTGCAGTAAACGTTAGCGGCCATGCCTCAGATGCCATGAGATTCCCGCTGACCGCGAACCCCAACGACCGCCTGGTTCACGCCCGGCGCATGATGCTGGACAGAGATGTAGGCAGGCTGCCAGTTGTGGAGGCCGGTCGGCTGGTGGGGATAATAACTGAGAGGGACATGGCAAGGGCCCTGCGGGCCTTCCGAGACCTTAACGATACCGCGAGCAAGCAATATGCCCGCATCTACAATATACTGGTCGCAGACGTGATGACACATGATGTGTTGTACGTTTACACAGATACCCCCCTGGAAGATGTCAAGAAGATGATCCTCACTGAAGGCAAGGGAGGACTGCCAGTTCTCAATCGCAAGGAAGAGGTGGTGGGGATGATAACAAGGAGGTCAATCCTCGATTATCTGGTGAGGACCAGATGAATCTGGGAAGAGTGGCAGAAAAACTTGGAATTACCAAAGAGAGACTGCAAAACCTGCATGAGGCTGTGGTAAGGCAATCGAGCTGGCCAGAGCCCCGGCTTCTGAGGTTTGAGAAAGCGACCTCGGGAATCGAGGCGGGTACAGTTGTTTTTGAGAACGGCGAGATCATTTACGGCTATCCTAAAATTCGCCGCGCAATGATGCTCGCTCCAGCTGTAGAGAGGCATTTTTCAGGCGTTGTGGCAGTCGAGGAGAAGATGAACGGCCACAACGTGCGCATTTCTTCCGTGGATGGCGATGTGGTGGCTCTGACGCGCGGCGGATTCATCTGTCCCTATTCAACAGAGGTTGCGCAAAGATTATTGCCTGAGGATATCTTTGAAGAGCACCCGGATCTTGTTTTATGCGGAGAGATGGTAGGCCCTGAGAATCCATATGTCCCAAAGAGCATCTACCCCACAGACACCATAGACTTCTATCTCTTTGACATCTCACAAAAGAACTGCAAGAGCACTCTGGGAGTGCACAAGACACACAGGTTTGCTGAAGATCATGGGATACGTGCGACTGCCCTCTTGGGGGAGTTTAAGAAAGAGAAGGCTCCGGAGAAGATCAAGCGAATAGTGAAAAGGCTGGGCCGTCAGGGAAGGGAGGGCGTTGTGATTAAGGATCCGGATAATTTGGCAGCCCCGCTGAAGTACACCAGTTCCGAGACCAATTGTAGTGACCTTGCGGTGGCCTTCCGCTACTACAATGATTATGCTCTTGACTTCTTTTTGTCCCGGGCAATCCGGGAGGGCTTCCAGTCTGTGGAGTGGAAGGAGTCGGATGAAGAGAGGAGGGCAAGAGCTCTACGCCTAGGAGAGAGCATTCTTTTGCCTATGGTCGACACCATTCAGAGAAAACAAGCTGGTGAAAATATCGCCCAGAAGGTGCAGATCAGGGTGAAGAGCCTGCAGACTGCACGCGAGTTTGAATATCACTTGAGGCGCAGCGGAATGAGGGCGATATTCGATCAGCCAGAGCCAGATGATGATGGCTATCTGGTGAGGATCACAAAGCTTGTCATGAGCACAAATGATAAAACCCAGGCACTCCTGGAAGGTGAGACTTGGTGAAGGCCGATCTTATGAGCGAGATTGCTGATATCGAGATGGAGGGCCACCTCATCGACTCCCAGATGCTGACCAGAGTTCTGGATAAGGTAATGGACATGGGAGGCGAGTTCGAGATCAAGAACTTCCGGATAGGCCAAAAGAAGAACGACACCAGTTATGTGCAGATCACAGTCATTGGAGAGGACGCTGCACACCTGGACAGGATACTGCTGGAGCTGCACGCCTTGGGGGCACGTCTTGTGGAGATGGATGATGTTCGCACGGCCATCGCACCAGGCGACATGGTTGTGCCCAGAGGGTTTTACTCCACCACAAATCATCCCACCTATGTGCGCTATCAAGGTGCCTGGGTGGAGGTTGAGCACAACCACATGGACTGCCTCATAGTCCTCAAGGATGGCCGTGCCATATGCACGCCCATCGGCCACATCAAGAAAGGCGATCGCGTTGTGATAGGAACATCAGGGGTCAAGGTCGTGCCGCCCGAACGTCCCAGGGAGAAGACATTGTTTGGGTTCATGTCCAATGAGGTCTCCTCAGAGAGGCCAAGTGGAGAGCTCGTCCGTCAGCTCGCCAGAGAGATAGTCAGGACAAAAAACGCAGGAGGAAAGATCGCCGTGGTTTGCGGTCCAGCCGTGGTTCACACCGGCGCTGCGCCATCCCTGGCAAAGCTCGTGAGGGACGGATACGTAGATGTGCTCCTGGCAGGAAACGCCGTAGCAGTGCATGACATCGAGCGCCAACTCTTCGGCACCAGCCTCGGCATGAACTGCGCAGGAAATGCCATTTCAGGAGGGCATAGAAATCACCTTTACGCTATCAGCGAGATCATGGCAAGCGGCTCAATTCGGAATGCCATAGCAGAGGGCAAGCTCAAGGGAGGGATAATTTACGAGTGCATTAAGAGAGGCACGACCTTCATCCTGGCAGGCTCGATTCGCGATGATGGGCCACTTCCCGAGGTCATCACTGACACAGTTCAGGCCAAGGATGCCATGGATGCTGCGCTGCGGGGAGTTGACATGACCATAATGCTGGGAACAATGCTGCACTCCATCGCCGTGGGCAATCTGCTGCCCTCCTTCGTCAAGACCATTTGCGTCGATATCAATCCAGCAACCGTTACAAAGCTCATGGACAGAGGGTCTGCTCAAGCCATAGGCCTTGTGACAGATATTGGAATCTTCTTGCCCCAGTTGGCAGAGGAGATCGACAAGCAGAAGCAAGAGATGGTCTAAACCTCGTTGTGGATCGCAAATCTTAAATTCGCAAGGATATGAGCTACTGAGAGCATCACAATGCCGCCGTGGCTTAGCCCGGTTAAAGCGGCTGATTCGTAAGGATATCCGAAAGATCAGCAGTCCATGGGTTCGAATCCCATCGGCGGCTCTTTTGCTTTGCTCCTTCAAACCTTTATAAGCAGTATTTAAGTGCTTTATAAGCAACTTATAAATCTTAAATACTCACATATATATACCTCCACTTTATAAAGAGTGTTTGGAGATATTTGCCTATGGAGTCCACAATAAATATCGAGAACGTGGTGGCATCTACCAAGCTGGCGGAGGAGTTTGACCTACACAAGATCGAAGCCGAGCTGGAGGGCGCAGAGTATAACAAAGAGAAGTTTCCCGGCCTCGTCTACAGGGTCAAGGCTCCCAGGGCCGCGTTTCTCATCTTCACCTCTGGCAAGGTAGTGTGCACCGGGGCCAAGAACGTCGATGACGTTCGCACTGTCATCACAAATATGGCCAAGACGCTCAAGTCCATCGGCTTTGAGAATATCGATCTTGAGCCCGAGATCCACGTTCAGAATATTGTGGCTTCTGCAGACCTCAAGACCGATTTGAACTTGAATGCCATCGCCCTGGGCCTGGGACTTGAGAACATCGAGTACGAGCCTGAGCAGTTTCCCGGGCTGGTTTACAGGATCAAGCAGCCCAAGGTAGTTGTGCTGATATTCAGCTCTGGAAAATTGGTCGTGACGGGCGGCAAGTCGCCGGAGGAGTGCGAGGAGGGCGTGCGAATCGTGCGGCAGCAGCTTGAGAACATGGGACTGCTTTAGGCGGATCCTCTTTTTTCGGCTCTTCTATTTGAGGGATTGCAGGAGGGACGCCAACTTTGGCCAGCGGTGTATTCCTGATTCAGGAGGATGGAAGCCTCATCGAGATGGAGGAGCAGCCGTATAATTCTGAAGACCATCTGCAGATTCTTCTGGAAAGATATCCCAACCTGATGGCAGGAGATCAAATAGACGATATGAATCCCAGGCGATGGCTGCTGATCTCTCGTGAGATAGGGCTGCCAGCAGAAGAGGATGGTTCGGATCGATGGTCAGTAGATCATCTATTTCTTGATCAGGATGCAATTCCCACACTAGTAGAGGTCAAACGAAGCAGCGACAACCGCATCAGACGAGAGGTTGTGGGTCAGATGCTTGACTATGCCGCCAATGCCGTGGTCTATTGGCCCGTGGAGGAGATCAGGGCCAAGTTCGATGCAACGTGTCGGGCGAATGCTCTGGACCCCGAGAAATTGCTCAGCGACTTTCTTGATCAGTCGGATGATTCTGAAGCTTTCTGGCTAAAAGCAAAGACAAACCTGCAAGCGGGTAAAATACGCATGCTGTTTGTTGCTGATGAAATACCCAACGAATTGCGGCGCGTCGTGGAATTCCTCAACGAGCAGATGAATCCAGCCGAAGTTCTGGCCGTGGAGATCAAACAGTTTGCAGGCCAAGGATTCAAGTCCCTTGTTCCGAGAGTTCACGGCCAAACCGAGGAAGCAAAAGCCAAGAAAAATTCCAGAGGCACCTTGGAGAGACAATGGGATGAGGAGTCGTTCTTCAAAGAATTAAGATCAAGAAGGGGCAATCAAGACGCAGAGATTGCCAGAAAGATCCTGGATTGGGCAAAGAACCGACTAGCGAGATTCTGGTGGGGAAAAGGCAAACAAGACGGATCAGTTTACCCGTTATTTGATTATATGGGAGAGACTTACTATCCGTTTTGCATCTGGACCTATGGCAAAATCGAAATCCTATTTCAGCGGATGATGATTAGGCCTCCATTTAGTGATGAGACATTGCGCAAAGAGTTGTTGAGCAGACTGAACCAAATTCCAGGCGTAAGTATTCCCGAGAACGCCACGACAAGACGTCCTAACATTTTCCTATCTCTGTTTAGCGATACCTCTTCACTCAAACAACTGCTTGAGACTCTAGATTGGGTTGTCGATGAGATTAAGGCATCATAAGGGATATGATATGAAAGCCATTCAGGAGATCCATCCCAAGATCATCGCCATCCTTCGCAAGCACCAGGTCAAGAGAGCCTCGATCTTCGGCTCCGTGGCGCGCGGTGAGGCCAGCGAAGATAGTGATGTCGATCTCTTGGTGGAGTTCGAAGGCAGGAAGAGCCTTTTGGATCTGATTGGGCTGAAGCTCGACCTTGAGGATAACTTTAATCGCAAGTTCGATGTACTAACATATGAATCGCTGCATCCACTGCTAAAGGATAGAATCCTGAAAGAACAGGTGGCCATACTTTGAAGAAAGATGCAAAGGTGTTTCTGGACCATATATCCCATAGCATCGACCTTATCGAGAGGTATACGCAAGGCCAAACGAAGGACAACTTCATCGAATCAGTTGATCTCCAGGATAAGGTTATCAGAAGATTGGAGATCATCGGCGAGGCGGTGAAGAATCTGCCAGAAGAGCTTAAAGCCAATCACACGGAGATCCCCTGGAGAAGAGTTGCAGGAATGAGGGATTACCTCATTCACCAATACTTCGGTGTAGATCTCAAGCTGACTTGGGATGTTTTAGAACGAGACATACCAGAACTAAAGAAAGCCGTCGCTGAAATGAAGGATGAACTTCATGCCAAGTGAGGCTCATCAATTCATGAACAACATTCATGGGAGAAGATCCGCCACCTCCTCCTAAACTTTGCCAAGACTGCAAAGAAACTTCACATAGGTGCTTCACAGCAGTTTCAGAGGCATGATAGTCGCTCATTCAGCGTATCCTCTATCTGGGCCATCGTCAGGCTCTCTTGCTCTCCAGTCAGCATATTGCGCAATGTGAGCTTTCCATTGTCCAGCTCATTTCTGCCTAATATTATCACGAACTGGGCGCCTGCTGATCCTGCTGCCTTGAGCTGCGCGCCAAGTCCCCTGCCCATGACGTCCAGAACGACTGGCACCTTTTGGCGCAGCTTCTTTGCAATCTTTGCAGCATCGACTTTGACATCTGGTGTAAATGCCAGGAAGACAGGAGGCTTTCGCTCATCCTCGATCTGCACGATCTCCATGATGCGATCGAAGCCGAGGCCAAAGCCCGTGGACGATGTCTCCTTGCCTCCGAAGAGGCTGGCCAGCTCATAGGTTCCTCCGCCGCAGATCTGCCGCTGCGCACCCAATCCCTCTGCGTAAATCTCGAAGACCGTGCCCGAGTAGTACTCCAGGCCGCGCACGATCTCAAAGTCGGTGGTGAAGTCGACGCCATAGGCTTCGAGGAGCTCCACGGTCTCACGAAACTCATCAATCCTAAGCTCTGCGCTCACGGAGCGACCAGTGCGTGCAGAGGCCCTGCCGGCCATCTCAGAAGATCCAGCAGACGCTCCTGCAGTCGAAGCCGACTCCTGCGCCCTACCTGCGCCCAGATCTCTTGCGATCTCTACTGCTTTATCGAGGGCATCTTTTCCTTTAAGATCGATCAAATCCAGCAGACCGAGATGGTTTGCACCAATGTCATCCAGGAACTCCGCCAGAGCCTCGCGCTCTTTTTTGTCGATCATCCTCATGACCGTCGGCCTGTGCTCTGCACCGATCCTGTCCATTATGGATCTGATCAGTCCGAGGTATCCGACGTGGATCTCACCAACCACGTTAACGCTGCGCAGCGTCTGATCTGCCAGCGCGATGACCTCTGCCTCAGAATCGGGCCTAGATCCGCCTATCAGCTCTGCGCCAAGCTGCCAGAACTCCCGGAAGCGCCCCTTCTGGGGCCGCTCATAACGAAAACAATTGCCAAAGTAGTAGAGCCTCTGGGGCCGCGGAGCATTCTGCAGCTCAGAGACGTACATGCGCATCACAGGCGCTGTCAGCTCTGGTCGCAGGGCAAGATCGCGGCCACCCTTGTCCTTGAAGCTATAGATCTCGTCTATCACTGACTGGCCCGACTTCATGGTGAAGAGCTCAAGATGCTCAAAGGTGGGCGTGGCGATCTCCTGATATCCCCAGCGCACTAAAATGCTCTCCATGGCCTTCCTGGCTACGCTTCTCCTCCAGGCTTCTGCGGGAAGAAAGTCCCTGGTGCCTCTTGGTCTCTGTAAGATCATATCGCAAATTGTTTCGCGCGAAATGCCCATATAGTTTGTGATGCAAAGGGCAGTCCTGTCGCGAAGATCTGCTAGAGGCGGAGGCCACCTCGATTCACCGAAGTTTTTCTTCGACCTCTGATGAACAGACGATGATCTGCACAGGCTTTATGATTATATTCGAAGTGGCCACTGCACTGCCACCTTCAACGGTATTTATGGCGCTGACAGTTATGCCGCTAACATCGATATTCATGCTGTTCCCAAAGTGCTGCAATGTCCTTTGTGGCCCTTTAGGCAAGGAGCAGTTATCATTCATGCAAGAATTCAATTTATCGTCAACAATTCTTTCAATATCCTCGCCTTCGTCTGCGATCGACCACTCTTTTACGGATTGCTCCTTGCCTGTAACGCTGAGGTCCAGAAAATTCGCCAGGCCCTGTGCCTCAGGGTCCCCATTTTGGAGTTCATCGTAAAAGATATCCCTTTGTCTGAGGGCGTTCATAGCCTTCAGTTCTTGAACTTGATGATGGGAATCGGATTTGTTCAAGCGAATCTTCTCCTCCACTGGTGCTGCATCAAGGATAAAATCCGCCCTATGAGTCAATGAGACCTGCGGCCTTCGCGAGGCCCAGGGAAATATATGGGTGTTATTATTGGGAAGCTTGAGCTGCCCTACACCAGATTCAAATTGAGGATGAATTAAATTTGATCTATGCTCTGTCGCTGATGCTCCAAGCATCAAGCAGAGACAAACAAAAGTGGCCCCCACCAGCAATGCGCCGGTGGGTCCCATTATTCTGTTCATAGAGTACTCTTCAGGCCCTGAGACCTGAACTTACTGCTGGTTGGTGACGATCTCTACGTTGTTTTGAGCCAGAGTTGACGCAGCGTTCCTCGCGAAGGGGAAGGCACCCTGAATGCCAACTCCTATGGCAGTGGCACTTCTGCTCCCTACCTCGATCTGCTCTATGTTGTACTTGGGACTGCAGGATGCGCATGTGGCACTGTCACCGGTATCTTGATTTTTCTTGATCTTCAGGTTGTTTTGCGCAGTGACAGCAGCTGAATTCACGCCAAATGGTCCTGCAAACTGCCCGCCTACGCCGATTGACAGAGCGTTATCGTTTCCTACCTTAACTGAGTCGTAGTTCGTATTAGACGCTGCAGGGAACTTGAATGCGCTGCCTTGGGTCTCAAAGATTCCCTCGCCCAGAACATCCACACCACCATTTCCAACTATTGCGCTTTGGGCCATCACTGGAGCCGCAAGAGCTGCCACAGCCATAGCCAGCACAAAGAATATTGCTACTCTTTTGATAGTCTCACCCCATAAATCTTTTTAGATTAGACTTAACTAAAACTCAATTATGTATATACGTTTTGGTGTCTTTTTTAAAGAGATAATAGAATTATAGAGATATTTGAGACAAAAAATTTTCCATGCGATATTGGAGATAAGATATGCAAGATGTGATATGCGACCCATACAATGCAACCCCAAATAGCAAGCTTCGCATGACTTAAGGATAGCTAAATACAAAAGCCTAGGAAAAAGAGACAGATGAGGTTTACCAAGTCTTTGCCAGAAATATGGGGCCCGTATCGGGCATTATTTTAACTTTTCTGATACCTCTGGGAGAGAGTAAATTATAGTTTGCACTGGGCTTATGATTATATTTGATGTGGCTGCTGCATTTCCACCTTCAACTGTATTCATGGCGCTGACCAATATATTGCTTACATAGACATTAAGATAGTTTCCAACAGATCCAGACCTGTAACTCCTGGACTGCCCATTCGGATGATCGCTTCCATCAGTCAGACCACCATCTATCCATATGTCCAAAGAGTTGCCAGCGGGTTGGCGCCCCAGACCGTCACTCTGAGGATCATTCCAAAAAATATCTCGTCGCTTTAAGTCATTTATGAAAGATAGGTCCTCCACGCTTGCATGTGAATGAGAGCTATTTAGGAGAAGCACCTCGTCGAGAAGCTCGAGCTGCCCAGTTGCAGGCCGCTGCCCATGATGAACTAGATCAGATTGAAATTCTTTAACCTTATTGAGCGGCTCGGACAGATCGGGGTGATGCCCTGCTAAGGCCAAGATCGATAAAAAGCAAATAAAGAAAAAAACCACTAGCAGCATGCCAGTGGATTTTAGCAAGGCATCCATACAAGACCGTCTTTTAGGTCGGATATCAGGACCTACTGCTGATTGTCCACGATCTTCACATTGTTGGTGGCTTGGGCAAATCCGAATGCAAGAGATTCTCTGTTGCCAACCTTGATCTGCGCTATGTTGAGCTTAAGACAGCTATCCTGGCAGATGGGGTTGCCGTCTGCATCGACTGCCGTACATGGATCACATGTGCCTGAGTCCTGGTTCTTCTTTATCTCCAGATTATTCTGAGCATTGGCAGGACCATTGCTAGATCCGAACGGGAAGCTTTTGCCCATTCCAAAGGCTGTAGCTTTATCGTTTCCAACCTGCACTGAACCGTAGCTGGTGTCCTGTATAACTGGGAAGGTAAATGCGCTCCCGTCAGTCTCGAAGATGCCATTGCCCAAAATGTCCACCTTATCTCCACCCATTGCCGTCTGAGCCATAACTGGAACCGAGAGAAACGCTATGGCCAGAACCACAAATACTCCTATTTTTTTGATAGTATCACCCCATACATTCTTTAATATAGTCTACTGTTGGTATTAATAATACTTATATTTTTTGGTAAGTTATACTCGAATTTTTCCTCGTGATTGTCCCATAAAATCATCGATATCTTACGATGTCGCAATGGTGGAAAACTCAATGAAACAACTGCAAAACATT
>JAUCQD010000123.1 GCA_030372945.1 Methanothrix sp.
TTCTGATCAGCATGTCCAGGAAAGGTAATCCGTACGATAATGCGTTTGCAGAGAGCTTTATCAAGACTCTGAAGGTAGAGGAGGTATATCTGAATGAATACGAGACGTTCGAGTATGCCCTCAAGAAAATTTGGCATTTTATTGAAAAGGTGTACAACAAGAAGAGGCTGCATTCTGCCCTTGACTACCGTTCTCCAGATCAGTTCGAGATGGAGGTTGCCTTAGATACCATTGCTTAACTACCTGTCTACTACAAGGGGTTCACTCCACGCATCGCCATTCTTAGCTCAGGCTGTACCGACTGATCAGTTCGCGATCTATTATAATGGCGTCTTAATATTATCTGAAGATGTGAATAGAACCTCCCTCCAAACCGTTGCCAAAGGATACGAAACCTAAAAGACTTCAGAGGCATTAGAGCATTTCAGGGCAATCAAGTCGCTGATTTGAATTGAAAAGCTCAGTCATCTAGCCAGAACTCTCGCGGCCATAGCCCTCCCTCCTCTCGGCCGCACTCCGGGGAGCAGGCTTCAAAGCGATTCTGGATCATCCTATCTACCTCGTGAATCGGGATCTGGAAGATCTCTGCCAGGATCTCTTTCGCTGTATGAAGCTCCAGGACCTTGGCGGAAGTCCTGCTCATGGATTCGTAGGGCTTCACCAGCTGCTTATGAGGACTTATCATGTGCTTCAGGACTCGTGCCATGATAACCACATAGTACGTATAAGATTAAGTAGTTTTGCCGGAAAAAGATAACAGAAAACCATTTTTACATAAATGAAAGTATGAATAAGATACAATTGATGGAATGATGGTTGAGTGTTCACGTGGCCCAAGGAGCTAAAAGCATGGGTATGCTATTAACCAACTCCGCAGGATGCCCTTGGATCGAAGATTTGCCCTGTTTTCGTGCCCCTTGAGATCCGTCCGCCTAGGGGGTTTGTAGAGCTCATTTACGTTACATCTGTGGAAATAGAAGAAGCCTGAGCGTCCAAAATTGCCCTTCTTTTTGATGCGTATCCTATAGAGAAACGCCACATTTTGCAGGCATGATTCAACTCCTGAGTCCTGAAAAATTAGGACCTTCATTGATATCGATGTCATAAAATATAGATATTATGACATCCTCCCCTATAGCATGCACCCTGAAGACTTCCTCTCCCTTGAGGAGTGGCATCGCCTCCTTGCTGCATCCCCTACCCCACGAGAGACTGCCCTACTTTGGCTCATGGCCGGCTGTGGCCTTCGCGTATCAGAGGTTGCAGCCCTGAAGGTAGAGCACGTAGACAGTGCTGGCGGATACCTACACGTGGTGAACGGCAAGGGTGGCAAGCAACGCACCTGCGTCATCCCCAGGCCTGCCATCGACGCGCTGGCCGCTTACCTCCAGAGCCGGGAGAGCGGGTATGTATTCGAGGGCAGACATATGGGGCATCTCTCCACGAGGCAGATCCAGAGGCTGCTGGACGAAACGGCGGAGGATGCAGGCCTCCAGGAGACGAGGCCCGGCAAAATGCGGCAGAGGAAGAAAGTTACCCCGCACCTCCTGAGGCACAGCTTCAGCCGCTGGACGCTGGATGCCGGAATTGATATCGCCTATCTTCAGCAGCAGCTCGGGCACGCTTCTCTGAGCACCACGGCCATCTATCTGCAGGCCAGGCCCAACCACAGGCGTCGGGCATATGAGATGGCGGGGTTCGATGAGATGCTGAAGCGCGGATCTTCGAGCATATGAAAAGTACTGATCATTATTGAGCAAAATAGTTTCGGCAGAATCTGTCCATTATTCAGGTAAGATCTATACGTAATCGTCTATATCATTCTTAAAAGAATGTAAGATGATCTATGAGATGGGTTACGAAATATCTGCTCACAATCATGGCCACCTGCACCCTGATGGCCTTCTTGAACACGGCCTTGGCCACGAATGATGATATCTCAGATTTGAAGAAACTTGTCTCAGGCAATGAAGATACGCGCATGAATACCCATGATCTGGCCTTCTTCCTTGCCACTCATAACTATAACGCTGTGCCGAAGGATAGCTATGTAAATGTCGACCTGAACGGCAAGATCTACAAGCTCATCCCCAACGGCGAAAGACCGGGTTTATGCGACATAAAATATTGAACTTGTTACAGGGAGGGGTGTATAATGAGATCAAAAAGAAGGACTAATGACCTGATCGCATCGCAAATTTTGAAAATTTGCAGACATGGTGCGAGCAAAACAAGGATAGTCTATCAAGCAAACATGAACTTCAAGACTGTAAAGCCGTATTTAGACACTTTAATAAAAAACGGATGCATCGAAGCCGTCAATGAGGCTTCCAGAGTTGTTTACAAGACTACGCCAAAGGGGTTGGATCTGATAGAGCGATTCGAGATGTTTCAAAGCGAGATAAGCAAGCTTTATGGATATGCATAAGCCCCAAGGCCCTATAGAGATAGAGCAAGAATGCTGGCACAATGTCAATGGCCAGCATCTATCAGGCCCATATATCCAAATGCCAACTTCTATTCTCCAGCCAACTCTGTATCATGCCCTCAAAAGAGTGCGGATCGCCCCTCTTCCTACTTCAAATTTCTGACTATTCATGGTGAACAGAGATTCGTCCCTCTATCAGGTAGGTTTACTTCTGGCCGTTAAGTTTTAGTCCCTCCAGGTTGCTTTGCACAGTCCTTGTAGAAGGATGGTTCTCGCCCAGGCGGGCCCGACATAAGGGATAGCCTGAGGGCTTCCTGCAGGATCTCTTCTGCCTCCATCTACGCCACCTCCAAAAATGCGTCGAGCTGCCAGATTAGCTCCATCACTATCATCCTTGCCGCTGGTAGTGTCTCTATTGTGATGTAAACTAGTAGTAATAATCCTATCGATGTATAGAAGGATGCGTCTTTAATGGCAGCATTCTGATCATTGATGAGATGGGCTATCTACCATTCGACCAAGCTGGATGCGCACTGCGTCTTCCAGCTGGTCTCCAGGCGGTATGAGAAGGGGTCGATCATCTTCACATCAAACAAGTCCTATGGCGAATGGGGAGATATATTCAGGGACCATGTCATCGCTGCGGCCATTTTGGATAGGATTCTGCACCACTGCACTACGGTCAACATAAAGGGAGACAGCTACAGGCTCAAGGATCGGAAGAGGCAGGGGTTGATACCACAGAGCCTGTCAGGCTAACGGGGAAGGGCAAATGATACGAGGGGGAAAGCGTTTGAACAAGGTGGACAATTTTAGACCGCCATAATCGGACAATTTTACGCCGCCAGTGACAGAGCTGTTTGGCGGTAACAGTGGAGTGAACCCCTTGTAGTAGACAGGTAGTTAAGCAATGGTATTTAAGGCAACCTCCATCTCGAACTGATCTGGAGAACGGTAGTCAAGGGCAGAATGCAGCCTCTTCTTGTTGTACACCTTTTCA
>JAUCQD010000124.1 GCA_030372945.1 Methanothrix sp.
GCAGCGCGATCTCTTCTGCCTCAAGTCCCAGCTCTGCTGCCAGCGAGGCTGCGATCCTCTTGTCCTTTAGCAGCAGCCCCACGAAGTCCATCAGCTCAGCCCTGGCAAAGCTTGCAGAGACATGGCAATGCCTGGCTATCTTCCTGGCAGCTGAGTCGCGCACGCTGCGAGCTTTTCTGGTCTGGCCAATTCTGCGCCACATGCTTGGAGGCCGGAAGGCCACATAGCCATGCCTCATCTTCGCACGAGAGGCCTGCACGCCGCCGGTCATGAGGAGACCTGCATAACGCCACAGGCCATAGTTTTGCCTTCTTGCGACGCGCCCCAGGAAGATGTCTGCTCGCGCCAGGCTCTCGTAGCCATGCCAGAGGTCCTCCCCCTGGTATGCCAGCGGCAGGTTCTCGTCCACCCAGTTGATCAGGTCCTCGGGGCTTTCGTCCAGGTCATAGGATGCCTGCAGAGCCTCGCGGGCACTGGCTCCTTTGAAGATGATCTCCAGAACCTTGAAGATCGACGACTTCACATCCCTCTCTGCTGTGGCGACGTCCTCGAGCTTCAGCTCCCTTGAGCCTTCGGCAGCAGCTTGCAGATCGTTTACCGCCGAGCGCATGTCGCCGCCTGCACGCTCGGCTATGAGCATAAGAGCATCTGGATCGCAGGCTATGCCCTCGGCCCTGCAAATCTCCCTCAGAGCCTGGGCGATTGTGGTTGATCTGACGGATCGAAACTGGATGCCTTTTGCAGCATCCCTCAGAGGCTTTTCAATCTCATAGTACTCGTTTGCGATCAGGAGAACGGGCTGCGATGTGTCGCGAACGAGCTTCAGCATTGCTGCCGCCCCTCCGCGGTCTGCAGTGCCGTGCAGGTTATCGGCCTCATCCAGGATGACAAGGCGGCGCTGCCCCGAGAATGTCCGGCTCTGTGATGCAGGGCCTGCGATCTTCTGGATTGCTCCGGCAGTGCGCGCATCCGAGGCGTTCATCTCTATCCAGTCCCAGCCAAATTGGCGCGCCAGCGCCAGGGCAGCAGAGGTCTTGCCAGTTCCAGCCGGGCCGTAGAGGATCACTGCCCCAGAGATGGGAGCGCCCCGCTCCCAGGAATTTGCCCAGGCGAGCAACTCATCGACTGCCTTGCCATTTCCAAGGACATCCTTGAGGGACGATGGACGGTACTTCTCAGTCCACTTCACTGCAGATGCCATCTACCACAGTCCTTCTCTTCCAGTGATCTCCTCGATCTCGATCTCCCAAATGATCAAGGGCATCTTCTCCAGATCTTCGCGCTGGAACTGCTTGCCCCCGTGACCCTGCATGCCTTTTCCAGTGAATGCATCGAACATCCTCTTCTTGGCCTCAAGATCAGATGAAAGGCTTGCTTTGCCAAAGACAAGCACCGAAGACCAGCGGTCCTTCTCCACCCTGTCCACCTCGAAGCAAATCCGCGGGTTCTTGCTGACGAACTCGAACTTCTTTCCCCGGTCACGCGAATGGAGGTAGATCTTGCCTTGGGAGAAGACGTAGGACATGGGAATGACATAAGGCGAATCAGACATGGACAAGGCCAGCCTGCCGTACCTGCCATTGGACAGCAACTTTGTGCACTCCTCTGTTGATAGCTCCCTGGGCTTCATGAAAAGCTCATTTTATGCTCAAAAGATATATGCCTTGGCCTGCTCCAGGGATGGCTCTTGTGCTCTACAGTCCACGAGAGAGAATCGCACCGATGATGAGAAGCACCATCCCAAGGGCGATCATTGGCACTCCAGGAAAGGTCGTCTCCACCTGAAACTTCGTTGCCCCAGCCTCTGCCCCAATCAGCTTGAAGCTGTGGTTCTCCTGGATCTCTGCGCCTCCGCTCTCCATCACCTGTACCCCAATCAGGCCGATGCCCGTTAAGATTATGAGCACCCCCATCAAAACTGCTATGTTGATCTGTATCATCTGCGCTCACTCCCTTATAAATTCAATCCAGCATATTTGAATAAGGATCGCTTCTGGTATAAATGTTTCACCTGAAAAATATTATCATTCAGTTACTGTGACAACCACTGGCCTCTCCAAAGCTTTTTACCCTGGTAGCACATCTCACATAGGGATGTTCAAAAAGATCCTGATCGCAAACAGGGGAGAGATCGCCATCAGGGTGATGCGTGCCTGCAGGGAGCTTGGCATCTCCACAGTGGCAGTCTACTCCGAAGCTGACAAGAACGCCCTTTTTGCCAAATACGCTGACGAAGCTGTTTTCATCGGGCCGTCTCCCTCGTCGCAGAGCTATCTGAAGATCGAAAACATCATCAACGCCGCCCGTGAGACAGGTGCCGAGGCAGTCCACCCAGGCTATGGCTTCCTCTCGGAGAACACTCACTTTGCATCGGCCTGCGAGGAGAATGGGATCGTCTTCATCGGGCCGCCTTCTCATGCAATTGATGCCATGGGCTCCAAGATCACAGCCCGCCAGACAATGTTGGCTGCAGGAGTCCCGATCGTTCCCGGAATTGAGGAGGGCATCACTGATCCCGAAGACGCTGCAAAGGTCGCTGAAAACATTGGCTACCCCATAATCCTCAAGCCAGCTGCTGGAGGCGGCGGAATAGGCATGAAGATCGTGCAAAGCAGCGATGAGCTGCAGCCTGCACTGGCCTCTTCCCAGTCAGTAGCCCGCAATGCCTTCGGGGACGATACCATCTACATTGAAAAATACCTGACTGAGCCCAGGCATATCGAGTTCCAGATCCTGGCCGACAAGAAGGGCAAGACGGTCTACGTATCAGATCGAGAGTGCTCAATCCAGCGCCGCCACCAGAAGCTCATCGAGGAGTCACCGTCGCCAGTCATGACTGAGGAGCTGCGGGAGAAGATGGGTTCCATTGCCGTCAAAGCTGCAAAGGCCATCGGCTACGTAAGTGCAGGAACTGTGGAGTTCATGTATTCGCGCGGTGACTTCTACTTCCTGGAGATGAACACGCGCCTGCAGGTGGAGCATCCCATCACAGAGATGGTGACAGGCGTGGACCTTGCAAAGGAGCAGATCAGGATCGCTGCGGGCTATCCCCTGGGATATGACCAGAGCGATATGAGAATTCGCGGCTGGGCCATCGAGTGCAGGATCAACGCGGAAGATCCACTGAACGACTTTTCTCCGTCTCCCGGCAAGATAAAGAGATACAGAAGCCCGGGCGGCCCCGGCATAAGGGTAGACAGCGGGGTCTACACCGGCTATGTCATCCCGCCCTATTACGACTCCCTGATCTCAAAGCTCGTGGCCCTTGGCAAGGACCGCAATGAGGCAATTGCCAGAATGGAGCGCGCCCTCTACGAGTACATCATCGTGGGCGTTAAGACCAACATCGTCTTCCATAAAGCAGTGCTCAGAAACACAAGGTTCAGAAGCGGCGACATCAATACTCACTTCATCAAGGAAGAGAACATCATCGAATCGGTCAAGAGCATCGCGGCGGAGGATTATAAAAAAGGCGCATCCTTAGCCTCTGCCCTGGGAGCGGACTCCAGACAGATCGCAGCCATCTCTGCAGCAGTCGGGTCCTACCTGAGCCAACAAAAAGCAGGGGAGAAGAGTTAAGAAGGTGTACTCTCAAGAAATTTTAAATTCATTGAGCTGCGGCGAATGGGTCTCAGGAGAGGATATGGCGTCTTGCATGGGCATCTCCCGGGCAGCCGTCTGGAAGCAGATTCAGAGGCTTCGTACGAAGGGGTATGAGATCGAATCATCTACAAGAAAGGGTTACCGTCTGGCAAGAATTCATGACCTCCTTGATGCGGACATAATTTGCGAAGGCCTAAGAACAAAATGGCTTGGCAAGGATCTGCGCTGCTTTAAAGAAGTTTGCTCGACCAACGACGTTGCAAGATCTATCGCCCGGGAATGCCAGAATGGGACAGTCGTCCTTGCTGAGACTCAGACGCGTGGGCGTGGAAGGCTCTCAAGGCCCTGGGCTTCGCCCCCTGGCGGGATTTGGATGAGCCTGGTACTCAAGCCAAAGATATCTCTGGACAGGGCGTATCGCATCAATATGGCAGTGAGCGTTGCAGTCACAAGGTCCTTGTGCGCCCTTTATGACCTTGATGTCGGCATAAAGTGGCCCAATGATCTCTTGATCGAAGGGCGGAAGGTCTGCGGCATCCTTATGGAGATCAGCGCTGAAGTAGACTGCGTAGACTGGGCAGTGGTAGGACTTGGCATCAATGCCAATATCGATGTATCGGGCTTTCCAGTGGAGTGGAGGTCCACATCGCTTCGACAAGAACTAGGCCAGGAGGTCTCGCGGATCGACCTAATTCAGAAGATTCTTTTGGAGGTAGAGGAAACATATCAAAGTATGCACAGCAAAGATCTATACGAAGAGTGGCGCAGGCGATCTGTCACACTTGGAAAGCAGGTCCGCATAACCTCTGCCACAGGCGATCTCTCGGGAGAGGCCATTGACCTTGCCGAGGACGGGGCCCTAGTGATCAGGGCAGAGGATAAGATCAAGCGCGTGCTGGCAGGAGATTGTATTCACCTTCGCGCCCCGGGGGAGACATGAGGAAGAGAAAGGTGTGTGGAATTGCCAGGGATACTCTGCAGTTCATTTTAGAAGCCTCCAGGTCTTCTTTGCCGATGGAGTTTGCAGGGCTCTTGCAGGCGGACAAGGGGATCATCACAGAGGTTTTAATCCTCCCAGGTACCGAGTCCTCACGCATGAGCGCTTTGATCAGGCTCTACATGCTGCCAAACATGCAGATCGTGGGCTCCGTTCACAGTCATCCATCAGCGGACCTGAGGCCTTCCCAGCCTGACATTCAATTCTTCTCGCGCAGCGGAGACTACAACCTCATCGTTTGCCCTCCCTTCGACGAGTCCAGCTGGGCTTGCTATGATGCGGCAGGGTTGCAACGCGATCTGCCCATTTTGGATGTCGACTTCAATGATGACATGTTCGATGATGCTAATTTACGACCAACGAGGATTTAGTTTTGACGCGGGTAGTTGCAACGGGCACCTTTGATCTACTTCATCCCGGCCATGTCCTGTACCTAGAACGTTCAAAAGAACTGGGAGATGAGCTGGTGGTAATCGTTGCCAGGGATGTAAATGTGCGGCACAAGCCAAAGCCATTCGTGCCTGAGGAGCAGAGGCTGAGGATGATCGAGTCTCTGAAAGCAGTGGACTGGGCAGTACTAGGAGAGGAGAAGGACATATTCCGGACCATCGAGCACCTCAGGCCGGATATAATTACCCTGGGCTTCGACCAGCACTTCGATCCATCTCATCTCGAGGCTGAGCTATCAAGACGCAACCTTCATCCCCGCATCGTGAGAATTGAAGATCAAGATCTCTGCGAGCTGTGCAGCTCTCGCCGGATCGTCGCAAAAATTTTAGCACGAGCTCAGGGCTAATCCCCGCCAATTCATCGGCGGGATATGCCTGCGACTTCAGTCGTGAGAGCCGTCACAGCGCTCCAGCAGGGTACGAATCTAAGCCGCCAGGTACTTATACGGCTCCTTCATTTGCGGCCCTGTATGGCCAGAGTTGCAGTAGGAGGCACCTTTGATCCCATTCACGATGGACACATCTCCCTGCTTAGGCGGGCCTATGAGCTGGGAAAGGATGGAGACGTTGTGATCGGCCTCACCTCCGACGAGATGGCCAGGGAGAGCAGGACCAGGCGGGTTCGAGATTTCAAAGTGCGGGAGAGAAATCTAAGAGAGGTCGTGCGAAGATGCTTTGGCATCGAAGATGCTAAAATAATAAAGATCGAAGATCAGTGTGGTTCATCGATTTATGAGGATTTCGACTATATTGTCGTCTCTCCCGAGACTCTGCCAATGGCCAAGAAGATAAATCGCCTTAGAGAGAAGAGAAATTTGAAGCCTCTGGAGATCTCCGTGATAGAATATCAGTTGGCAGAGGATCATGTTCGGATAAGCTCGACCAGAATCACTGAGGGAGAGATCGATAAACACGGAAGGCTGCTAAATGATTGAGCCCCCTTTTTGGGCACAAAAGTTAATTAATTGCCTGGCCAAATACCATTGAAGACCGCCCTCTCGGGGTATTCTCGGGCGGAGGATGGAGGAGGTTTTTGGATTTGAAGAGATTTGATGCTTTGCTCGAAAAGGACACAGCAGACTATCAGGGTGAATTCGCCCAGCTTATTCGTCAGGCACCTGCGCTTTACAGGATGATGACCAGGCTTCTGGACGACAGTGACCTTCCAAGTTCAATGTCACCGCTCATCATCGCGGCCATAGCTTACTTCATACTACCAGGAGATGTGATTCCCGAGGACAAGTTCGGGCCGACTGGTTATGTGGATGACATATATCTGTGCGCCTTCGTGGCAGACCAGGTGATGAAGGCTACAGGCTCAGAGGATATACTGATCAGGAACTGGGATGGAAAGGCATCTGTTGTGGCTTTGATAAAAGAGATCCTCGACAGAGAGCACGAGCTTGTGGGCGACAAGAAGGGCTCCATAATGGAGTACATAGGCTATGACCAGCTGGGGACATCGTAACCGACTTTGACTACCTGTCAGGTCTGATTTTGGGCCTGCAGCTCCAGGACCGAGAAAAGAGACGTCAGGTGAATGGCCCTGATCAGTTCTGGTAATGGAAAAGGTCCATTGAGTCTGCCCAGGTGGCTCTCATCAATATCGCGATGCTTCTCGCCCTCCATCTCCTCAGCCATCCTATCGGCAAGATCCTCCCAGGCGATGCAGCAATCCAGGGTGCTCGTCTCTTGACATGTAAAAGCACGATAATATTCTTGAAAGCTGTCCTTCATAAGGCTGCTCAATGCGTTTCTCATGAAAGATCCTCTGCTGCGAAAGTAGCATCCCAAAACAAGGCTCATGCTCAGCAGATGCAGGCCCGCATGCTCAAAAAGCTCCTTGGAGGATATATTTTCGTAAACCTTGATGTGTTCCAGGTCTGCGATTCCTGAGAGCCTGAGGTTGGGATACCGGCAGGACTCCTGCCAATCTTCCAATCTTCCTGCAAGCTTTCTGCTCCAGCGATAAACGTCGTGGCTCCTCTCACGCCCTCTGCGATGACTGAGCGGGATTAGAGATGTGTGAATCAAGCCGCATCTTGCAAGAATGGCGAGATCATGGGCGCAAGTGATCATGCCCATGCGAAGCTCTTCAGT
>JAUCQD010000125.1 GCA_030372945.1 Methanothrix sp.
CTAATAAATTAAAGAAATCCGGGATCGATGTAACAGTTGCAGGAACTGATGCTGCGCTTAAATTGCTGAAAGTATCGGATATTGAGGGATGCTATGTGGATAAGACTATGGATATTGACCGATGCATTGCGGACATCATCGAAAAGAAGATAGACTTCGATTGCTGCTTTGCCTTTATGCACAGCGATGCCGGTTTGACTTATGCAGCCACTATGTCCGCCATATCCCATGCTAAATTGTATGCAGTGATCTTTGGAAATCATGCAGAATCCCTGTCCGATACTCTAGATTTCCCTGCAGAGAAGATCATGGCTAAGGCTGTGCATAATCCAATCCCTCTGAAAAATAAGATCGACAAGGTGATTGCTTGAGTTGCGTTGAGCAAATGAAATACAAGTTGCACCTGGAGCGCATCTCCTTTAAAGAAGCACGCGAGTACATCGAGAAGAACTCTGAAGAGGTTTACTACGTCGATCCCGGCTATAAGATCTTCAAGGATTACTACATTATCGGAGTGCCTCCCGTGGCCATGGGGGTGCGGGGCAAGGAGCTGCTCTTCACCTACGTCAAGCCCTGCCATGGCACCTTCGTCATGGGAATAGACTCGGATGAGGAGATAGCCCGTCTGAGGGACGGCGAGTCCAAGAAGATCAAGAGCTCCCTGAAAAGAGGAATGAAGGCCAAGGCAGAGTCCAGCGGCGCTCCAGCCAGCTTTGCCGATATTTACAAAAAATAGATGCGGGCGAAATATGAGAGTCAAAGTCCTGGCCTTTGCCGGCTTTCGGGAGATTCTGGGAAGGGAACGGGAGGTGGAGATGCAAGGGGATGCCAGCATAAGGGAATTGCTGGAGATGTTTGCTTCATGCAGCCCCCGGTTCAGGGAGGCGGCTTCCGAGCCATTCTGTGCTCTGCGCGACCATGTACTGCTCATGGTCAATCGCAAGAGGATCGATGCGGAGAAGGACCTCTACCGGATTCTAGCGGACGGGGACGAGCTGGCTATTTTCCCTCCCCTGGCGGGAGGCTAGGGAAGGGAGAGGGCTATGGCGCCTGCAGTAGAGATCACAGAAGAGGAGATCTCCCTGGAGCAGATGATGCAGCGTGCCCGGAGCAGCCAAGCGGGGGCAGTGGTCAGCTTTTTAGGGACGGTGAGGAACGACGGCATCGAATGGATGGAGGTGGAGGCCTTCCGGGATCTTGCACTATCCGAGCTGGAGGCCATCCGGCAGGAGGCCATGAGCCGCTTCTCCCTTCAGGCAGCGGAGGTGGCCCACCGCACCGGCAACCTGGCCGTGGGGGAGGCCATCGTGGCCATAGTCTGCTCTGCAGCGCACCGGGAGGATGCCTTCTCCGGATGCCGCTACATACTGGAGCAGCTCAAGAGCAGGGCGCCCTTGTGGAAGAAGGAGATCTCAGCAGAGGGCGGGCGGTGGGTGGAAGGCGAATGAGCGGGAAAGATGAGTTCCTGGTGGTCTACTGCACCGCTCCTCCGGAGGAAGCGGATACTTTGGCCCGGACGTTAGAAGAGGAGCATCTGGCAGCTTGCGTGAACACCGCTCGTCAGCTCCTGCTACATCTGGGAGGGAAAGCTGAACTTGGACCCGGAAGCGTTTTTAATAATCAAGACCAGCAGAGAATGCTTTGAGATGCTGCGAAAGAGGATAGCTACGCCGTCCCTGAGATCATTGCTCTACCAATAGCAAAGAGCCACCCTAATTGCCATGGCACTTTCGTCATGGGCATAGATTCCGAGGAGGAGATAGGCAGGCTTCGGAAAAATGAGAAAAAGAAGATCAAGGGATCCTTAAAGAATCCATTAGCTTCAATGAGAAATGGCATCCAATGCCGCTATGCTGCTAAAGATTCTGGCATTTCCCTGCAAAGATTGGCGTGTCCTGGATTGCTGATTCAAGCCTAAAATATAAACGAAGGTGATGAAAACGAAACACCAATACAGACAGATAACTGCTTTGATCTTGTTAGGGCTGGCTCTGCTGGCCTTTTCTTGCGCACAGGCAAAAAACGAGCCGGCAGAGCTGAAAGGAGAAGAGGTAAAGATCATTGATGTAATCCAGAATGCAACTGCTTATGAAGGCAAGATGGTTGTAATCGAGGGGATAATAGAGACCGAGTGCCCCTCAGGTTGCTGGTTTATAGTAAACGACGATACCGGCAGCATCTACGTTGATATTCTCCCCAGCAACTTCGTCATACCCCAGAAGAGAGGTGAGGATGCAAAGGTGTACGGCGAGGTGGTCATCAAGGACGGCGATCCCATGATCATCGGCAAGATGGTCAAGATCAGCGGAGAGATATATCAATGAATTTCCTTACCCTGGCGGCAAAGAATCTGACCCGTCGTCGGGGCAGAACTGGCCTAACCATCATCGGAGTGGCCATCGCCATATCCGTACTATTCAGCTTGCTTGCTCTGAATTCTGGATACGAGAAGGAGCTGAATAAAGAGGTAAACAGCATGGGAGTGCATATTCTGGCTGTTCCCAAAGGCTGTCCCTATGAGGCTGCATCTCTCATCATTCACGGCGGAGTAATCCCAAAATACCTCTCCGCCACGGATCTGGACAATGTTACTCGCATCCCTGATGTAGAACTGGCAACTCCCATGCTCATGCACCAGTTCATGAAAAAGGATGAGAAAACTGGCAAGAGCACACCCCACATCATCTACGGCATCAAAATGGAGGATATGCTCCAGCTCAAGCCTTGGTGGAAGGTTGAGGGAAGGTTCCTTGAAGATAACGAAACCAGGGTCATGCTAGTTGGAAGAGACCTTGCGGATAAAGAAAACCTGAGCGTAGGCCAAGTGCTCCCAGTCGGCCCGGCTAAAGAGGATTTTACAATTGTAGGCATACTGGAAAGAACTGGCGACCAGGATGATCAGTTCCACTTTTTCCCCTTAGAGGAAGCACAGAGAGTCTTCGGCAAAGAGGGCAAGATAACAACCATTGCCGTCAAAGTAAGAGAAGTAAGCCGAATCTCAGATGTGTCAGAGGAGATGGAGAAGGTTCCTGATATTCAAGTAGTGACCATGACCCAGATCATGGGAACTATCATGAACCTGGCAGGATCGGCAAGATCGCTTCTTCTCACTGTCATTGCCATCGCCTTGATCATCAGCGCCTTTGGCATAATCAACACATTGCTCATGTCTGTAAACGAGAGGACACGGGAATTTGGCATGATGAAGGCCATAGGGGCCTCGGGCTCTGATATTGGCAAGATGGTCCTGATGGAGACGGTATTCATCACCATCAGTGGCGGCATTATTGGAACTCTGGCCGCACTTGTTGGATCAAGCCTGATCGAGAGCTTTGTCAAGGGAATGCTTCCATATTCACCAGCAGGCTCGCTCATCTCTTTTAGCCCAGAACTTGTTGGCTTCTCTCTTGCCTTCTCCCTGTTCATGGGGCTGGTCTGCGGAATCTATCCCGCATTTCTATCATCACGTCTTTCCCCAATGGAGGCCATCAGAGGTGGAATGGAATGAGCGATATAGTTGAAGCAAAAGGGCTGACCAAAGTCTACCGCAGGGGAAGAGAAGAAATCCATGCCCTTAGAGATGTGGACTTTATTGTCAAAAAAGGAGAATTCGCCTCCATAATCGGGCCTTCCGGCTCAGGAAAGACTGCGCTCTTGAATGTCCTGGGCTGCCTGGATACGCCCACCAGAGGAAGTCTGAGGATTAACGGCATAGAGACATGCGGGCTTAGAGAGCATGACCTAGTAAAGCTCAGACGAGATAACATTGGTTTTGTCTTCCAGCAATTCTACCTCATGCCGACGCTTACTGCCCGAGAGAACATAGAGCTTCCTCTGCTCTTTAGCCATAAGAACGGAAAAGGAGCAGGCATCGATGGGATCTTGGAGATGGTGGGCTTGTCCGATCGAGGCAATCATCTGCCGGGACAGCTCTCCGGTGGCGAGATGCAGCGGGTGGCAATTGGACGGGCGCTTATTAACGACCCAAAGATCGTCCTGGCGGATGAGCCAACGGGCAATCTGGACTCAGCAACATCGCATATGATCTTTAAGCTCTTTGAGGAGCTGAACCGGCAAGGGATGACACTGATCATTGTGACTCATAACCTGGATCTGGCAAGAAAGGCGCATAAGATGTATACGCTGAAGGATGGGCAGATTGAGGGGTGTGAAGATTGTTCTCCAAATACGGATATGATGTGCTAGGGGGTGAAACTAAGGTTTTCCCGTCCCCCCGCAAAGCTCTCTTCGGTATACCGGTATTTAGTTCTAAGTTGCAAGCTGCGGGGTATTCAATTAAAAATAAAACAATAAGCACTAAATAGTAGCAGACTAATCGCCTCATGAATCGTACGCTGAGGTACTAATATGGTTAAGGACGTTCAAGATAGATCTGTCGATCCTGCCAGCCTGGAGATGCTCGCACTTGCTGGGAAGGCGGGCATTGAGACTGCATGGGACCGCTTCGAAAGACAACAGCCTCAATGCGGCTTTGGCGAGCTTGGGCTTTGTTGTCGCAACTGCAACATGGGCCCATGCCGCATAGATCCCTTTGGAGAGGGGCCAAGCAAAGGAGTCTGCGGAGCCACGGCTGACATCATAGTAGCACGCAATTTGCTCCGCAGCATTGCAGCAGGCGCAGCAGCTCACTCAGACCACGGCAGAGGCGTGGCCCACACATTCAAACTCATGTCCGAAGGCAAAGCTCCAAGTTATCAAGTCAAGGACAAGGCAAAGATGGAGCGGCTGATGAAGGAGTACAATGTAGAAAGCCAAATCGCTCTGGCCGAGGTCATAATGGCGGAGTTCGGCAAGCAGGAGGGTCCCATTCAGTTCACTCTTCGCGCGCCTGCAAAGAGGATCGAACTGTGGAGAAAGCTTGGCATCGATCCTCGAGGCATCGACAGGGAGATCGTGGAGATCATGCATCGCACCCACATGGGCGTGGACAACGATTACGTGCACTTGATTTTGCAGGGCCTGCGTGCCAGCCTCGCCGACGGCTGGGGCGGCTCAATGATCGCCACTGAGCTGCAGGATGTGATGTTCGGCACGCCCAGCCCAACGTTCTCTGAGGCAAATCTGGGCGTTCTGGAGCCAAACAAAATTAATATAATAATTCACGGACATGAGCCCCTGCTCTCGGAGATGATAGTGGCCGCAGCGTCTGACCCAGAGATGCTG
>JAUCQD010000126.1 GCA_030372945.1 Methanothrix sp.
CCACTTTCGTTCCATGTGTGTCATGTGCCAGTCTCGTGCGCTCCTGCTAAATCCGTTCAAGTCCTGTAGAGTCCCGAAAAGAATAATAACCCAAAGATGGATTTATGCCAATCAACCGGAGCATAAGATGATTCGTTTCATTTCCCTGGACATGGATGGCACCCTGGTCAACTCCAGATTCGTGGAGAAGGTCTGGATGGAGGGCATGCCCCGCCTGTATGCAGAGAAGTCAGGGCTGGACTTTGCTGCTGCAAAGGAGTACGTGGTCGGCGAGTACATGAAGATCGGCAGCGACCATCTGGAGTGGTATGACCTGCGGTACTGGATAGATAAATTCGAATTGAAGATAGGCAGAGACGAGCTCTTGGAGCTTTACGAGGACGAGATCGAGACATATCCAGAGGTCCAGGAGGTTCTGGACATTCTGTCAGAAAGCTACAAGCTGGTTGTGACCTCGAATGCTGCCCGCGAGTTCATAGACATAGAGCTAGACGGCCTCGCCGATTACTTTTGCGAGACCTTCTCGGCTACCAGCGACTTTCGAGAGGTGAAGAAATCGCCCATGCTTTACAGCGCTGTCTGCGCAGCTCTGGGCGCCAGGCCCTTCGAGGTGATGCACATCGGCGATCATTACAACTACGATTATGAGTCTCCGCTGCAGGCAGGTCTTGATGCGCTCTTCCTGGACCGCAGAAGCATGAGATCGGGCAGCGAGGTTGTGGGCGACCTTCTAGAGGCCGTAGAGCTGATATGCAACTAAGCGCGTGAGACAAAAGTGACGATCTCATGAAGAAAGACACTCAGCTTATCCTGGCGCTTGATGTGACATCGAGGGCCAGAGCCCTATCACTGGCAAGAGGACTGATAGATTATTTCGATGCAATTAAAATTGGATATCCGCTCATCCTCGCTTCAGGCCTCAGCATCGTCAAAGAGATCTCGGCCTTCTTTCCGGTCATCGCAGATCTGAAGATCGCCGACACTCCCAATACAAATCGCCTCATCTGCGAGGCAGCGCTGGCTGCTGGAGCCAGCGGCATAATTGCCCATGCCTTCCCTGGATGGGACTCTTTGCAGGCCTGTGCCAAGAGTGCAGCAGACTGGGGCGCCGACCTTTTCGTGGTCACTGAGATGAGCCATCCCGGAGCAGAGCTGTTCATGACGCCACTTGCAGAGCAGATGGCCAGGCTGGCTGTGGATGTGGGCGCCGCCGGAGTTGTCGCACCGGCCACGCGACCAGAGAGGATCAAGCAGGTCCGTTCCATCATTGGAAATAGGATCATCATCTCGCCAGGAGTGGGCGCGCAGGGCGGCTCAGCTTCGCAAGCACTTGGGGCTGGTGCAGACTTCCTGATTCTGGGAAGATCAGTATACGAGGCAGAAGACCCTGAAGCCTCTGCAAAGAGCGTGCTAAAAGAGATCGATCTGCTCTAGGAGACGGCTTTAAAAACCTCGCCCATGCTGCGCTCGATGGCAGCGTCGAGCTCCTCAGGCTTCACGGGTTTGTTGAGGAAATCATCTGCTCCAACCTCATAGCAGAGATCGCGACAGATCTCTGGATCGAAGGCAGTTACTACTATTATCTTTGGACCCTGAGGCCAGCGTTTACGAATGATCTTCGTGGCCTCAATGCCATCCATCTCTGGCATCTGAATATCCATAAGCACCAAATCGTAAGGATGGTCCTCCAAGGCTAAAAGGACCTCATGGCCGTTGTTGGCAGTATCTGCCCGATAGCCAAGCTTCTTGAGGATTATCAACGCAGTCATCTGATTAACAGGGTTGTCCTCAGCAAGAAGAATATTCAATTTAGATCTGGTAGGCATTGTCCTCGTCTTTACATTGCCCCTCCGTGTATAAGAATTTTTCTTTAGTAATTAATTTGGCGAAAGAGATTTAATTATTTCTAAAAGCATATGATGCATAATTTAGATCAATAGCACGGCAGTTTATGAAACTACTAAAACATAACTTATAATTAATTTAAATTTGCCAGGCGTCTCTGTACCAAAGCTTTGACCCCAGGGCAAAATTATTTCCCTCGAATGACCTAAAGCTGCTGAAGATGAAAAGCCAAACCTTCAGGTCAGTTCAAACTCAGGAGATAGAAGAGAGTTTTTTCCAGACCCCTACCTTCCAGGCCCTGACCATCGGAGTTCCCTTCTGCGTCTTCAAACTGCTCTTCGGGTTGCTCTGTGTCCGCATCGGCAAAGAGCAGGGGTCTTTTTCCATGGAGTTTTTTGGCTGGCTTGTCATCGCCTGGGCCTTTGCGGATCTGCTCATGAACCTGGCAAGGGTCGTATTTCATCTGGCTGGACGCGCCTCGCCCATCGAGTACTGCACTATAGCACAGGCCGGGCAGTTAATCAGGCGGCCTGGGCTATTTTTGGCTCTGGATACATTCATTTCATTCTCCATAATCTGCCTAGTCCTATGGTCTGGCTGGATCGCTCGCCTTTCCAGGGAAGAATCATATATCTGGTATGCAGCAACTACATTAAATCTGATCAGCATATCCCTCGTAAATATCTGGCTGGAATTGAGGAGATAGGGTGCCAAACAATGGAATCTAGCGCCGCAAATATCAATAAGCGAAAGTCGGAGGTGGCTCTGTTATCAGTCATTTCAAACACAGCGCTGGTCATTCTCAAGATAACAACAGGCCTTGCGATCGGCTCAGTGTCTGTCATCTCCGAAGCAGTTCACTCCGGCGTGGACCTGCTGGCCTCACTTATTGCCTTCTTAGCAGTCAAGGTGGCAGGCAAGCCAGCTGATGAGAATCACCATTTTGGCCACAATAAAGTCGAGAACATCTCAGGTGTTGTCGAGGCCTTGCTCATATTCCTGGCAGCAGGATGGATACTATTCGAGGCTTACAGGAAACTCATGGACCCTGAACCGATTGACAGTCCTGGATGGGGCGTGGCAGTTATGCTGATCTCCTCTGGGGCGAACATCTTCGTCTCTCACAGGCTATTTTGCGTTGGCAAGGAAACCGATTCTGTAGCATTGCAGGCCGATGCGTGGCACTTGCGCACTGACATTTACACATCTGCGGGCGTCATGGCAGGCTTGGCAATCATCTGGATTGGAGAGCTGCTGTTTCCCAGAGCCGATCTTCACTGGGTAGATCCGCTGGTGGCAATTGGGGTCGCGCTCCTGATCCTCAAAGCTGCTTGGAGGCTGACGATGGAGTCCGCTAAAGACCTGATGGACGTGAGCCTGCCAGAGGACGAAGAGGAATGCATTCGCAAGGATATCACAGTCTTTGCGCCCACTGTGAGAGGTTTTCACAGGCTTCGGACCCGCAAAGCAGGATCGAGCCGTTTCGTGGAATTTCATGTGCGAGTAGACCCCACAATGTCGGTGGACGAGTCGCATCGCATCTCGGATATGATCGCCGACGCCATCAAACTACAATACCCTGGGACGACGGTAACTGTTCACATCGAGCCGTGCAATTGTGCTCTGGCTCATGAGGATACCTGTGGCTGTCTACTAAGCGAGGATGAGAGAAAGGCAGTTTTAAAAAAACTCTCGAATCTGAGCAGCGAATGATTTCATACATAAAACAGGAAAATTTTAGGGAGAAAGGTTTATTCGCTCACAGGTTGAGGTGGCACCATGGACTTAGGCCGACGCTTTGAGGTCGCTGCGGGAGCGCTCATCCTCTTGGCCTTGCTCGTCACCATTTATTTGACAAAAGATTTCCTGTCCACGATACTTCTCAGCGTCGTTTTGGTCTTCCTGCTCAGGCCCCTTTATGCAGTCTTCTATAGGTTCACAAGACACGGACAGGTCTCGAGTCTATTATCCTTGTTGATAATGTTCATCCTCATCCTGGCCGTATTGGTGAGCCTCACAACTGTGCTTCTGGTTGAGATATCAAACCTTGAGGCTTCTGGTGTCATATCGGATGTCCAATTCACAGAAATTGCCAAAGAACTCGATCTCTGGCTACAAAGCGTCCTCCCAGGTTGGTTTTATCAATATTCGAGCAATGTTGCCAGTCAGTATGTGAATGAGATCGGAGACGTTCCATCGACGATAGCAGCATGGCTACTTCCCGTTGTAGAAAAAGAGCTGGCAAGCTTTGCAGCCAATCTGCCCGCGATATTCGCCCAATCAATCGTGGTGATATTCTTCACATACTACATCCTCATCGACGGCAAGAATTTTGTCGCCAGCGCTGTGGATCTAGTTCCCAAGACCAGAAGGAGCATAGTTCGTTATTTTCTCTGTGAGCTGAACGATATTTATACCACTCTTTTCACAGTCTATTTCACCACATCTATGCTGAGTGGTGTCCTGGCTGCCATCGGGTTTTCATTGCTGGGCGTCCCCTATCCATTTGTTTTGGGAGCAATCGTTGCAGTCTTTACCCTCATACCACTGCTCGGGCCACCCTTTGTATTCGTTCCCTTGGCATTGTATTACCTACTGATTGGAAATGTGATAACCAGCATGATAGTGCTGGTGTTCGGAGTCGTTGTGTTGATGGTAATACCTGAAAATGTAATCAGGCCTCATCTGGCCATGAGGAGCGCCAGGATCCATCCCATCATTACCGTGCTGGCTTACACAGCACCGCTCTTTGTGCTGGGCATCATTGGCGTGATCGTTGGCCCAACTCTCTATGGATTTCTTCTGGCTGCCCACAGGTCTGTGGTCCACTACAAGGAGATTTAAGGGCCTAGTGACCACTCCCGCAAATGAATTGGAGAGGATTAGCCCTGCTTTTATTCTAAAAAGAAGTAAGCGGCAGACCATGGAAAGCTTTATCTCTTTTTATAGGCCACTTATCTAGTCCAGTTTCATGGAGCTTTAAAGATGGGTTTAGAGATGGGTTCAGAAAGATATGGTGCAAAACAGATCGCAGAGCTGCTGCTGACTGCTGATATTTACAATCGTAAGGAGAATCTCACTGAGGATGATTTGCCTCCAAAAATTCGCAAACATTATTTCGATGTAGAGACCAAGAGCGTCAAAAGGCCGATATACGTCACCAGTTCGGACGTCCAGAAGATTTATGGCATAGATAACGTCAAGGCGACGATAAAGGATCTATCCTTCGTGGCCTATGAGGAGTTTGGATCCCAATTGAGGCTGACGGTCTTCGATGTGGCAGCGAAGTGGTTCGCAAACCAGAAGGACATGGCAGCGATAAGATCTAACCCAACTTTAGCCTTTTTTTATGAGAATTATGACTCAATGAACGTCAGCTATGCCGAGGCCAAGGACGGCAACAGACCGCTTTACTCTGACCGAGAGTGGATCGATGCCAGGATAAAAGAAATTTGCAAAGATCAAAAGGAGGCAGAGGATCTTCTCAAGCTCGCGTACATCAGGGCCCCTGAAGATATCAGAGACAACATCTCAGACCTGGTTCTAACAGATGAGCAGAAAGTGGAGATCGAAAAGACCGGCAAGGCCCTGCAAAATCGGGAATACCTGCAGCAGATCGGGCTTTATGAGATTGGAAAGCTTCTATTCATCGGTCCGCCTGGAACGGGCAAGACCTCCGCAGCCAGAGCTTTATCCAGTTGGTTCTCCCTGCCAATGGTCGAGGTCAGGCTCTCGATGATCACCAGCCAGTATCTGGGTGAGACCTCCAAGAACATCGACAAGGTATTCGATCTGGCCAAGAGGCTCAGCCCGTGCATACTACTCATAGACGAGTTCGACTTCGTGGCAAAGACCAGAACATCGGACGAGCACGGGGCCATCAAGAGAGCAGTCAACACACTTCTCAAGGCCATCGATGAGATCAGCCTTGTCGAGCATGGGGTTCTTCTATTGGCTGCAACCAATCATCCGCAGCTTCTTGATTATGCTGCCTGGAGGAGGTTCGATAAGGTGTTGAATTTCCCCTTGCCTGATGCAGAGATGAGGCGCAAGATCCTGGACAAGGTGCTTTCACTAATAGACGCAGACGTGGACACATATGAGCTGGCTGAGCTGACCGCGGGGTACTCCGGCTCAGACCTCAGACTGGTCGTCAGAGAAGCTGTCTTAAATGCGCTTCTGGAGGACAGAAGGAAGCTGGGCCAGGACGATCTTTTGAGATCCATCGAAGAGTTTGGTCGCAGGATCTCCGAGTACAAGGGGAGCATTGCTGCATGAAGGTCACGCTTCTTGGCACCGGCGACGCCATCGGCACGCCCAAGATCGGCTGCAAATGTCCAGCCTGCATGGATGCATTGAGGGGAGGACGAAGCAGAAGGTTGAGGTTCTCAGTTCTACTGGAGTCAGACGATGACGAGGGCAAGGTGCTGGTCGACACAAGCCCGGATCTACGCTGGCAGCTTCTGAAGAAAGACATATCCCATGTGGATGGAGTGATCTGGACTCATGCACACTATGATCATTATGCAGGCTTCGGGGACTTTCATAGGGTGCAAAGCCACGTGGACGTTTATGCTTTGAAAAACACCATGGATTACATCCTCAATTATCTTTACTTCCTCAATCCCGTGCGCCATGACGTATGCGCCTATGAGCCATTTGAGATCGCAGGAATGCAGTTCACGCTCTTCAATGTGAACCATCCACCTACGGAGACAACTGGAGTTGTGGTCTGCAACGGGAAGAAGAAGCTGGTGATCACCAGCGATACGAACTTGGAGATACCCGAAAGGAGCCTTGAGCTGATGAAGAATGCCGACCAGTTGCTGGCAGACGCGATCATGCCTCCGGGCTACAACATTCCCAAGCACATGAATGCCGAGGAGGCCGTTGCATTGGCCAGCCGCCTGGGTGCTAGGGATCTGAAGCTCACTCATCTCGCCCACCTCTATCCGCCACACGAGATCGCCCTCAAGAAATGGCCTTTGGGCCACGACATGATGGAGATCGTCTTGTGAGAAGCTCTAGTGAAATATTTCTGTTTCAACTCGATCTTCAAATGGCACTTGGGCACCCCATTACCTCATCAGGTCCTCCTGTGAGAGCTATCTTGCCGCTCTCAAGGAGGCAGGTTCGGTCGCCGATGCAAGCCAGACTCTTCAGAGTTAAGAGAGTTGCAATATAAGTCGCAACTCATCGAAGCAAACAATCGCCCTGAGGCAGCATAGCGTTGGTTGAAAGACCCCAGATGCCTGCGACTTTCAGTCGTGGGAGACATCAAATGTTCTCCCCCTGATATTTTCCTGTGTAAACGCTCTCTGCGTCCTTGCCCAATGAAAGGAACACAAGCTGCATCAACCTGGCGTTCTTCTTCAGCCTCAGACCATGGGGGTTGTGGACCACAAGAAGACTCTGGCTGCGACCGCGGTAGCCTGGATCCCACAGTGCAGTCTCGAGCGACGCACCGCTGCGCAAAAGGGTGGAGCGCGGGCGGGCCATGGCGGCCATGTCCCTCGGAATGGTCACGATCTCGTTGAATGTTACGAGATATGCCCCTGGCTCAAGATCTGCCCAGCCCGATTCGTCGAAGTCTACCTGCTCGGTCCTGGGCAGCATCCGCTCCTTGTTATCGAAGGCGACTGCCCCAGCAGCTGCAAAGCGCTCGATCTTTTGCAGCGACAGCTCCATGCCGCACATCTGGGTCTGTGTCTTGGGATCGATCATGGATTCAACAAGGCAGTGCGCCTCGCGCCCCGTAAGGATGGTCATTCTAAAATCACCTTCAATTACTGATTTTTTAAACTCTCTTGCCCAGGCCATAAACATTGCGCACTTCGAAGCTGAGGCCTTGAGTAAGCTCTATTAACCATTAACCTCTATTTTCTCTGGGTGCTCAAGGTTGTTCGATTTCCTGTTCCTGCCCTTTGCTCTCGTGATCTTTCTGCTTTTATTAGCCGTTCCCCTCATCTTCATCTATCTCTTTTTACGCCTCTCTGAGGCGGCCTTTGAGATGGTGGGCATCGACCACTGGCACGCCTCGCTGGCTGTCTTTGGCTCAGTTCTTGGCAGTCTGGTGGACATTCCATTAACAAGCGGCACAGTCTCTGCATATCCTGCGTGGTACTTGACATTTCTGAGCCTGTATCCCGGACATATTCCGACAATTTTCCACCCAGTTTACCTCGCAGTCAACCTGGGTGGTTGCATCATTCCTCTGGTCATCTCCGCGCATCTCCTGCTGCGCGGCCATGCCTCCTTTGGCAAGGCGATGATCGGCGTTGGTGCTGTTGCAGCAGTGACATATTATGCAGCCGAGGCAGTTCCGGGCGAGGGCATACTGCTTCCTTTCTGGCTGTCTCCTCTTCTTGCCGCGATTTGCGGCCTGGTACTGGCTGGAGGCTACCGCCGGGCCCCGCCGCTGGCTTACATCAGCGGCACAATTGGCACATTGCTGGGAGCAGACCTCCTGAGCTTGATGACGCCCGGAGTTCTGCCTGCCCTCTCGCCTGTCGCTCTTCACCAGACAAAGCCGCTAGTGCTCTCCATCGGAGGGGCTGGGGTGTTTGATGGAATATTCCTGACGGGCATCATCGCAGTGCTCTTTGCAGCAGGCATTGTCTGCCTCTTGCGTGGCTCCTGCGGGGGAGCGCAGACGGCCACATGAGACAAATCAAAATCCAAATCCAATGAAATGGAGCAATATCACCAAAAAAGCGCCCAGAATTCCCCCGATGCCGCAGATCAACACGACCGGCCAGCTATAGCCAATGCCAAGCCCAGCAGCGGCATTGGCCAAAAAAAGAATCACCAGCCCCACTATCGCATTTATGATGAAATTCTTGATGGATCTCAAGATCAAGAATGCACCGAATACTATTACTATTATCAATAATGCGAGCCCCGCATCGACCATAGCTCTCAATCAGTGCACACAAACTATTAAAACGTCTCTCTTTTGCACTTGTTCTATTGCGAGCGCATTTCAGATCCTGAGTGGCTCCAGCTCGCTCGCCAGACGATGCAGTTCTTTGGTGTCCAGTGAGAGCGGATCGATGTGCACCAGCATTATGGCGCTCTTCAGGGCGATCTCGTCCCTCTGAGACTGAACGAACCTGAGCACAGTCTCATAGTTGCTCTGGGTGATGAGATATCCCAGGCCTTCCAGAAGTACGAGAGGATAGTTGGCCTTATCCAAAAAATCGGAGATTATACCGCTCATGCGCGGGAAGTTCGTCGGGTCTACAGTCCTGTATCCCGGCTCGCTCTTTTGGGTCAGCCAGACGACTGTTTTCACGGGCACATTGTACCTCTCGTCCAGCGTCTCTGGATTGTACCTGCTTATGCATAGGCCCTCCATGCCATGGCTCACCAGCTCGCTGAAGAGCTCCAGGCTCTTTTGCGGCTTTTCTTCCTCAATGACGTACGTGGTTCCTGGAAGGAGGGCAACCTCAAAGGGGCTTCTGCCATAGCTCCTCATGAGCTCGGCCAGAGCATCGGTGAGATCGAAGGCAGGATCATGCTTTTTGATTATCCTGGCCAGCTTTCTCACTGCCGAAAAAAACCCGTGTCTGCTCAGGACCAATTTGGAGTCGATCTTCAATCCCAGATCTGAGTGCACTGCATCCATCATATCAGGCTCACAGGCAGCAGCATATCCATCATCATATGTACGCTCTGCTCTTTCAAAGAAGCTTCGCGATGATATCAGCTCATTGGCTTCCTGAATGACCTCCCTCCTCTTCTCGATGCTGAGACGAGATAGCATTGCCTCGGAAAATACCCTGAACAGATAGGCCGACAGAGGCCCAACATTGAAGAGCAGCTCTTTGACTTCGTTTATGCTATCGGGCATGCTGATGTGGATATACTCAGGCCTCTCCACAAGGATCAAGCGGGTCCTTCTGCCCAACAACTCCATCTGATAGACGAAATCCAGCAATTCTCTCTCAGGAACTCGTCCCTCATTCTCCTCTACCAGTCTCTCTATGCTGTCTATTAGCACTATGCTGTTTTTACTGCTCTCCACAAACGACTTTATGGTCATGAACAGGAGCGGCAAATTTCGTGGGGAGATATAACGATCGCTGCCCTTCTCATCGCTCAACTTGATGATGGGCGTCTCCTTGAAGCCCCATTGCCTTCGCACCTCCTCGGGGCTATGGTGTGTGATGCAAAGCCCTTCGACTCCATGCAACACCAGATCTGTGAAGACCTCGTAGGCCTTCTCGGGCACGACATAGATCTTTCCCATCTCCAGATCATAGGTTGGCAGAGTTGCCTTTGCCTCTTCCATCACAGGCTTCACAGGGACTTGATCCTCGACGATCATCCTTGTGGCCGAAGGTCCCACAGAGCCCGTGAGCGTCTTCTCGAAATTCCTCCAGAGCTCCAGGAGTTGTTTCGCTTCTATCTTGTCTCTGGTAGTGCCAAGGCGCGAGAGGTCAGCATCGACCTGTTGCTTAGCCCTCAGGTCGCCAACATAGCGCGCTAAAGTGGCCTCCAGCTCTTCAACAGTTCCCATGCGGATTATTCCCTTTTCGATCCTCTGAGCTTCGGCTTTTTCCTGGAAAACATCCACGAAACAGTCTGTGATGGCATCTTCTTCAGGGCTTGGCTTGGACATCAATGACACAATGGTGTACAGGCTGCAGTTGACAAGCAAGGTCCAGAATACAGAGTTGGTCCAGATATCCAGATCGAGTCCGAACAGATTTGTGGGCTTGAGGAGGGCTATGCCTAATGGGCCACTTTGGACCAGATCTTCAAGCATGCCACCCCTTGCCACTGTGGGAATCAAGGCTGTGTATGTCCAGAGCAGGAAACCAGATA
>JAUCQD010000127.1 GCA_030372945.1 Methanothrix sp.
GGCCATAATCGAGAAGCCTGGAAGGCCGTGCGCTGGAATTTTAAATACAGGAGCTTATAAATTCAGCCCCAGAATATTCAAGGAGCTCTCGAGGACGCCGATCTCTGAGCGCGGATCGTACGAGCTCACTCAGACAATCTCACAGATGATCGATGAGGGATTCGAGGTCACGCCCGTCATCACAAAAGGCATATGGGCTGACGCTATATTCGCCTGGGATCTTCTAAATGCCAACAGCCTGGCCCTGAGCATGAATGAAGCGAACATTCAAGGGGAGGTGGAGGCTGGCGCCTGGGTCCGGGGCGCAGTGAAGATTGGCAGGGGAAGCATCATTCGCTCAGGCTCTTACCTGGTCGGGCCCACCTCCATAGGCGAGGACTGCGATATTGGTCCCAATGCAACCGTCCTGCCCTCAACTTCTGTGGGCGACTCTGTCAGGATAGGCTCCCATTCAGAGATCAGAAACAGCATCATAATGCACGATGCCCGGATCGGTTCAGCGTCAATAATCTCAGACTCGGTTGTGGGCGCAAGCTCTGTTCTGGGGGACCATCTTGTCATCGAAACGGGCTCCTGTGTGGTGGAGGTGGAGGACGCTTTTTACAGGGCGGAGTTCGGGGCGATCCTTGCAGATGATTTTATGGCAGGAAGCAGAGTCTTCATAAATTCCGGAACAGTAGCTGGAACTGGCGTGCGTGTCGGCTCTGGAGCGGCGGTTCGCGGCCGGATCGGGCGGGATAGCAGGGTGATCTGTTGATGTGTGGAATTGTCGCATACATCGGGGATGAGCTGGCAGGGCCAATACTCTTTGATACACTGAAACGGCTGGAATACAGGGGTTATGACTCTGCAGGCGTGGCTATCAAGTCAGACGAGAGGATCGAGGTCTTCAAATCCGTAGGTAGGATCGCCGACCTGGAGAAGGTCTATAAAGGCTTGGGCTGTCCAGGCGACTGTATGGGCATAGGCCACACCCGCTGGGCGACGCACGGGAAGCCGAGCGACAAGAATGCTCATCCTCACACATCAGGTGAGATCGCCATAGTTCACAACGGCATCATAGAGAATTACCTGGATTTGCGAGAGCTCTTGATGGAGATGGGCTATGAATTTTTGTCGGAGACGGACAGCGAGGTGCTGGCGCATCTCATTCACTTTTATTACAAGGGCGACCTCTTTGAGGCGGTATGCAAAGCCCTTGAGCGCGTTGAGGGCTCATATGCAGTTGCCGTCCTGGCTGCGAGCTCTCCTTACCTTGTCTGTGCACGCAAGGACAGCCCTCTGGTGCTTGGCAAGGGCGAGAGTGCCGTCTACGTGGCCTCGGATGTGCCTGCGCTTCTGCCTTACACCAAGGATGTGATCCGCATGAGGGATGGCGAGATCTCCCGCGTTTATGCGGACAGGGTTGAGATGATGGATCTGTCAGGGATGCCCCAGCCCATAAAAATGGAGCGCATAACATGGGATGCTGACGCTGCTGAGCGCGGCGGCTATCCGCACTTCATGCTAAAGGAGATCCATGAGCAGCCGCGGGCCATTCGCGAGACAGTTGCCGGAAGGATTTCAGAGATCGACGGCGATGTGCGGCTCGATCTGGGCATGAGCGACGAAGAGCTCGAGGCGCTTGAGCGCGTTGTCATCATAGCCTGCGGCACCTCCTACCACGCAGGGCTGCTCGCCAAGTATCTCTTTGCCCGTGCTGCTGGCCTGCCTGTGGATGTGGAGGTAGCGTCAGAGTTCCAGCAGCTCCAGGTGCGCCCCAGAACTCTGCTCCTGGGCATCACTCAGTCGGGAGAGACCGCAGACACTCTTCTGGCCCTCAAGAAGGCCAAGACCTGCGGCCTTGAAAGCCTGGCGATAACCAACGTCGTGGGCTCGATTGTGACTGAGCTTGTTGGGAGCACTATCTACACTCGCTGCGGGCCTGAGATCGGAGTGGCTGCTACCAAGACCTTCACAGCGCAGCTTGTGGCGCTCATATTGCTTGCCATACGCCTTGGCAGGGCTCGCGGCCGTTTGACGCCAGACCAGGCCAGGAAGATGCTCATAGAGCTCACAAGGCTTCCGGGCCTGGTGCAGAGGGTCTTGGAGAAGAGAGAGACGCTCCGCGAGATTGCTGAGACATACGCTGGGGCTGGATGCTACTTCTTCATCGGGCGGGATTACCTTTATCCGATCTCCCTTGAGGGCGCCCTGAAGATGAAGGAGATCGCATATATCCCTTCAGAGGGCTATGCCGGAGGAGAGCTGAAGCATGGGCCACTGGCTCTGATAACTGAGAAAACGCCAGTCGTGGCGCTTGCCACCTGCGGAAAGAAGATTCAGTCAAATATCAAGGAGGTCAGGGCCCGCGGGGCTGATGTCATTGCGCTGGCAACTGAGGGCGATCAGGACATCGGAAAGGTTGCGAGCATCGTGGTCGAGCTTCCGGAGACCCGGCCGGTATTCTCCGCAGTGCTGGCAACCGTCGCAGTGCAGCTCCTGGCCTACTACACCGCCAACAAGCTCGGCCTGCCCATCGACAAGCCGAGGAACCTGGCAAAGTGCGTGACTGTGGAGTGAAGATTCAAGCGCCCGCGTCGCACCACGCACTCCCACTATCTTTTCCTCTTCTCAGCCATTCATCGATATCTCTGGCAGCCGCCTTTCCTGCGCCCATCGCAGAGATCACTGTGGCACCGCCGCTTGTGATGTCGCCTCCGGCCCAGACCCCCTCCATGCTCGTGCGATAGCGCTCGTCAACGACCAGTGTACCTGATCTGGTCGTCTTTAGCTCAGGTGTGAGGCTGGCGATCAGCGGGTTTGGCACTGTGCCCACTGCAATGATGACAGTGTCCACATCGACGACGCTCTCCGAGCCCTTCTTTGCCTTCGGGCTGCGCCGGCCTGAGGCATCCGGCTCGCCAAGTTCCATTTCCACTACCTCCATGGCCTTGACCATACCCCGCTCGTCGCCCAAAAATCTCGTTGGGTTGGTCAGGAAGTCGAATACTATGCCCTCCTCCATCGCATTCTCAACCTCCTCAAGCCTGGCGGGCATCTCCTCTCTGGAGCGGCGGTAGACGACGTGAACCTCATCTGCGCCCAGGCGCAGAGCACAGCGGGCTGCATCCATTGCCACATTTCCGCCGCCCACCACTGCCACCCTCTTTCCCCTTCGAATGGGCGTGTCGTACTCAGGGAATTTGTAGGCCTTCATGAGGTTGACGCGCGTTAGGTATTCATTGGCCGAGTAAATCCCGGCCAGGCTCTCGCCTGGAAGATTGAGAAAGCGCGGCGCACCGGCTCCAATTCCAAGGAAGACTGCATCGTAGCCGTCTTGCAAGAGCTCCTTCACACCAACCTGTCTGCCCACAACAGCGTCCAGCCTCAGTTCGGCTCCAAGGGAGCAGACGTAGTTCACCTCAGACTCGACTATGCTTTTTGGCAGCCTGAACTCAGGGATGCCGTAGACCAGAACACCGCCTGCCTTGTGAAGTGCTTCGAGGATGCTGACCTGATGGCCCATCCTGGCAAGGTCTGCGGCGCATGTGAGGCCTGCAGGGCCAGAGCCGACGACTGCCACCTTCTTGCCGGTCGGAGGGAGAGTCTCGCATCTGATGCACCTCTCCTGGGCCCTCTCCCAATCGGCCACATAGCGCTCCAGCCTGCCTATGGCCACAGGTGCTCCTCTCTTTCCCAGCACACAGGCCTTCTCGCACTGCACCTCCTGGGGACAGACACGACCGCAGACGCCTGGAAGGCTGTTCTTTCGCTTCAAGGCCAGCACAGCCTCAAACATATCCTGCTCGCGCAGGGCGCGAATGAATGCCGGGATCTCCACGCCCACTGGGCATCCTTGCACGCACTTGGGCCTCTTGCATTGAATGCATCTGCTAGCCTCTTCCTCTGCCTGCTGCCTGGAGTAGCCCAAAGCTACCTCCTGGAAGTTACTCCTCCGCTCTTTGGGACGCTGCTTTGGCATCTTTACTCGGTTTGGATTTATCTTGGTCGACATCTCATTCCACTTCGCTGTGAGGCCGGCGGCCACAGATCAATTGTATCCTGCTATTAGATCAATATGAAGTTGGCGAATCGCGACTCACCCAAGAGAATTATTGCAGTAATATCAAAGAGCAATATCTAAGATAGTCTTGTAATGCATAAAGCCAAAAATAAATCCAAGAACAGATGCGCCTCCCCGTTTCACATCTGTCCTTTTCGCTTGGTGGATTATATGTACG
>JAUCQD010000128.1 GCA_030372945.1 Methanothrix sp.
GCTGACGGCCGGCCACTCCAAGTCTAGGAAGGATGGCAATGAATAGAAGAATTATTCCCATGCCGCCCAGCCACTGTGCAAAAGATCTCCAGAATAGCAAGCCCATGTAGGTCTGATCAGCACTGTAGCGTGGCCGAAATAGTGTAGCATTCCCCGAAACACTCCTCAAGCTCATCTCCAGATGATGAGCAATGCTGCTCTCGGCCAGAGTAGAGTTTATTATCCAGTAGCCATGGGCATTGTACTCTGTTAGTATTGAAGAGCCTGTGGTGGTGAAGGCTGACATCGACTCGAAGAGGGCATCTATCATGTTTGTGCCCAGGAAGAAATAAGGAAGTGCCCCAAAGAAAGCTGCCCCGAGCCACCCCAAAGCCACGAGCGCAAAGCCCTCTTTCAATCCAGGCTCCTCATTTGAGGATAGACGCCCAAGGATGATGCCAGTGGCAAGTGCCAGCAGAGATGTCAGGGCAAAGGAGATCACACCGCCAGTCTCTCCAAAATAGGCGGCAACGGCTCCCGGAACAAGAAGCAAAACTGCAAGGAGCTTCAAAAGGGATGCGAAATGGCGCAGAAATACGCGGATCTTCATGTTGATGGCTGCCCTCTTTGAAGAAGTAAAAGCCTTCTCCAGGAGGGCTTAGGATGTCTTATTGCTATAAAAATGATATGCTTGGCTGGACCTTTCGCTCATCAGGAGGCGAAGAGCTTCTTTACCTTGGAGACCACATTTGGCATGGACATTACAAAGACGCGATCGCCTTCTTTGACCTTGAAACTGTCATCTGGCGTCATTGGGTTTCCATCTCTCAAGACCAGGCCCACCATTGAATCCTTGGGCAGCTCTTTGGTTATGCTCTTTCCTATGATCTTGTTTCCAGCTTTTGCAATGAAGTCCACAAGTTCCATTCTCTCGTCACTTAGTGTTATCACCTCTTCTCCTCCAATCACCCTCTGAAGCACAGCATCTGCGGTCACCTGCCCCGGACTTACGGCTCTGTCGATGCCCACCATCTCAAAGAGCTTGATGTAAACGCTTCTGTTTGCTCGGGATAGAATCTTCTTGGCACCGAGCTGCTTTACCAATAATGAACACAGAAGGTTCTTCTCGTCAAGGCCAGTCACTGCATAGACTACGTCCATCCTGCCTGCTCCCTCCTCTCTGAGGAGCGCCAGGTCTGTACCATCGCCGTTGAGGATCATGGTGCTGGAAAGCGTCTCTGCAATCTCTGCGCAGCGTTCTGTATCTAGCTCGATCAGCTTGATATCAACGCCCATCCTCTCTAGCCTGCTTGCAAGATAGAAGCCCACCATCCCGCCGCCGACGATCATGACCTTCTGAGAGGTTTGGGCCTCATGCAGCATGATCCTCAGATCCGGCAAAACCCTGGAATCGCATAGCAGCATCAGATGATCACCGACTTGTATCTGTTCGTCTTCGTCGGGAATGGAGATCTCCCCTGCCCGGTTCAAGGCAACGATCTTACAATTTTCAGGAAGGTTTGCGTTCTGGATGGGCCCATGGATCTTCATCTCAGGCGTCACCTTGAACTCTATGAGCTCAACTTTGCCCGCTGCCAGCTCTTTGTTCATGAGCATTGACGAGAAGTAGAGCGCTCTTGCCATCTCTTCGGCCATGGCCAGTTCGGGGCAGATCATGTAGCTTATGCCTATCTCCTTCCGGTCCTGTACAGGCTGATCGATATATTCGGGATTGCTGACACGAGCGATGGTCTGCGGCACGCCGAGGTGGCTGGCAATGATGCAGGTAATTACATTCACTTCGTCGTTACCTGTGACCGCAACTACGATGTCCGCCTTCTTGACTCCAGCCTCGATGAGCAGGCGCGCGTTTGCGGCATTTCCCATCAGGATCTTCACATCCATCTCCTGTAGCCTGGAACAGGCCACCGGGTCCTTGTCTATGACTGTTACATCATGGTCTGCATAAAGCTCGCTGGCCACGAGAAATCCTACCTCGCCGGCTCCTGTGATCAAGATACGCATGTTATATCCTCCAGTGGTCCTTGGGATAAATAGGAATATGGGCAGAGGATTACATTATTAACCTCTTCGACCTATTTTCAGCCTGAGGAATAGAGAATATGGCGCTAGTAGAAGTATCAACCACAACGTTATTGTTTGCCTGTTTGATCATTTTGGCGTCTTCGCAAGGTTATACGGGCACAGTGAGCACTGGAACTGGAATTTTGTCTCCACTGACAGTCGGCTTTGGTGCCTCCTCTCCTGTTGTCATGGGAGCGATATCTTCACAGGTTAACTTAACTGGAAGCTGGTCATTGGATCTGAAAGGCAAAAATATAAAGCATCTTGATCTGCAAATACTCCAGGAAAGCGACATGATTGTAGGATCTGGCACAATGACCTCGAACGGTGCCAGCCATAAGGTGGCAGTCGCCGGGTCTGCGGCAGGTGACAGGCCTACGATATTCGTCGCAACCTTCAATCAAACTGAGGCCATCAGGCTGAAGCTTTCTGCTTCGGGCACAGCCCTTGCTGGAGAGTATGACTTGCTCTCGGCAGATGGAGTGCGCGAATCGGGGACAATAACCGGAAGTGTTGAGCTTGCGACGAAGCAGAACTCGCCCACTGTGCTGGGCACTGGAACCAACCCAAGCGCAACCTCTGGCGCATTCGTTGGAGCAACCGCTAAAAATCAGGGCTGACCAACCAACGAATAGCGGGTCGCGCATGCCTTGCCGTCAAGGTTGCCAGGAGCTCGCCTGTCAGATCTTCATTCCAGGGCTGAACCTCTTCATAAGGCGTTTCATATTCATTTTTCCCATTCCGCCCCTCATGCCTTTGATGGCCTTCTGCATTGCCTGGTGGGATTTGAGAAGCTCACGAACAAGTTCCGGAGACGCTCCGCTCCCGCGGGAGATGCGCTTGATGCGCGAGGCAGTTATGATCCTGGGGTCCTCCAGTTCGGCTTCTGTCATGGAATCCATGACGACGCGATACTTGTCAAGTCGGTCCTTCGTCATCTGATACTCTTTGTCGGATAGCTCTAATCCCAGGCCGCCCATTGGCAGCATCTGCATGATCTGCTTCAAAGGCCCTAGCTTGTTCATAGCCTCCATCTGATGGTACATATCCTTGAGCGTGAACTTGCCACGCATCAGGGATTCGACGTCTACCTCCTGTTCGGTCTGAACCTCCTGCACCTTCTCTATGAGGGTCTTTATGTCGCCCATTCCAAGCAGGCGGGAGATGAAGCGATCGGCCTCGAACTTCTCAAGGTCTGCAGGTGTCTCTCCAACGCCGATGAAAGCCACAGAGGTCTTGGTCTCAGCCACTGCTGACAGCGCCCCTCCCCCTTTGGCTGTGCCGTCCAGCTTTGTGATTATGACGCCCGTAATTTGAACTGCCTCATTGAAGGCGCGCGCTTGCTCTGAGGCCTGCTGGCCGATGGCAGCGTCCATCACCAGGAGCTTTTGCTCGGCATTCACTACTGCGTGGATATCCTTCATCTCTTGGATCAGGTCTGCCTCTAAGGCGTGTCTTCCTGCTGTATCTACGATCCTGACTTCATACTTTTTTGTAGCCTCGAGGCCATTCCTGGCAACGTCAGGCGCATTTGGATTGCCTTTTTCGCCGTAAAAGAAGATTCCCTGCTTTTCGCAGAGGGCTTTGAGCTGATCATAGGCCCCGGCACGGAAGGTATCCGAACAGATCACTGCTGTTCGAAGGCCTTTTCTTTGGAAGTACGTGGCCAGCTTCGCTGCAGTGGTGGTCTTTCCTGAGCCCTGAAGGCCTACAAGCATAATATTTTGCTTTTTCAAGGGAATGTCTGCACCTCGACCTACCAGATTTATCAACTCCTGGTAGACGATGTTGATGACGTGCTCGCGCGGATTCATTCCAGCAACTGGCTTCTCATTCAGCGCTCGCTCCTTGATGGTATTGGAGAGCTGCATCACCAGCTTCACATTCACATCAGCCTGCAGAAGAGCACGCTGAATCTCCCTAACGGCTTCATCCACCAGAGCCTTATCGATCTTATTCGCTGATGCAATCTTCTTCAGAGCATTGCGCAGCGATCCGCCTAAGTTATCCAGAACCATAGTGCTTCAAGCCCAAAGGGGTCTGCAAACCATATAAAAATATTCCTTGATGCAAATCCGGAAAAGAGCACCACAACAAATGTTACGTTGTAAATAACCACAAGGTTTATAATTGCTGCAGTTCAAATCGACATTTGCCGTTGAAAAACTGAAAGATTTCGACTGATATGATGGTCTGGGAGATGTAACAATGAGAAAAGAGTTTAGTTTCCTGGCGGGAGCCATCCTGATTGCTCTGATCGCACAGGCAGCTGTAGAGTCGCCGTCTGACGTAGTTAACTTGAATCGTAAAGCAGCCTATCAACCGCCCAACACGTCTATAATAAACCCAATGGACCCAGGATATGTTTGGGGAAATCCACAGGCAATTGCACTCTCCGGCATAAATCCCCTCGTTTTCGAGAGCGCTGTGTTCAAAAAGGACCCTGGTGGCCTGACATTGGGCAGTTTGTACACCACAAGCATAGACAACTTCTTGAAGGCTGACCCTGAGGCTGGGGCAAGTAACGCTACCAAGAAAACAGCAAAGATTGGCCTTGTTAACTGGCCAAAATAGCCCACTGCGGCTAAAAACACTCTTTTTTTGGCTCTGATGGTGGATGTCTATTCCTCTTGGCAGCTTTGAGGACTCCCTTGCAGGCCTCCATCGATCGATGACAATCTTCAGCCAGTTTCCGGACCTCTGCAGCCCTTGGATCGCCGTCGGCATTTATCCTGGTCGAGATTTCACAGTAAATCTTAAAGGCCTTCTTGTAGGCTTTGAGCGCCGTCTTGCAGCTCTCCTCTTTGTCCTGCACCCTGGCCAAAGAAACAAAAGCAAAAGCCAGATCCTTCAAGATGTCGGCGTACTCCAAAGGCGCCTTTTCCAGAGCATAATATTCCATGGCAGATTTACAGGCCTCAATGGCTTTCAGCCAATTTTCAGCAGTGTCCTCTATCTCAGCCAGCGTGATGAGGCTGTAGCCTAGATTCTTTTTTGCATCAGCGACCTCTTCCGGGCATCTTTGCTCGTAAAGCTCAATAGCCCTTTCGCATGCTTCAATAGACCTTTTGCAGTTTCCTGCTCTGTCCTCCACCTCTGCCAGGGCCGAATATGCTGCCCAGAGCAGCATCTGGACCTCTGCGTGCTCCAGAGGATGCAATCCCGCCTCATAAATTCGAAGAGACTCGCGACAGTCATTCACAGCTTTGTTGCAGTCTTCGGCTTTAGCATTTGCAGAAAATTCTGTTTCTGCTAACTTAATAAGAGTAATAGCCAGATCTTTCTGGCAAGATGCGTACTTCAAAGGCTGAAGCTCCTCAGTATAAATCCGAAGCCTCTCCTGACAGGCCTCCATTGCAAGAAGGCAGTTTTCCTCTCTATTCTCGATCTCGGCCAAGGTGAGATGGGCGAGCCACAAGATTTTATGGGCTTCTGCCCAGCCCTCGGGATAGCTTTCCAGAGTAAAGACCTTGAGGGCCTCCTGGGCAGCACGAACAGCTTGCATGCAGCTCTGGGCTGTATCATCGCTCTCTGCCAGGATCAGATAGACATTTCCCAGATTGCATTGAGTGAATGCATATTGTTTTGGAAACTGCCCCAGAGAATAGATCTGCAGAGCATTCCTGTAGGCCTCCAAGGCACGCTGGCAGTTCTCCGGGCCTTCTTCCCACTCCGCAAGGGCTAGATATGCGTTCCCGAGGTTGTTCTGGGTTGCAGCATATGGCACAGGTTGCCTTTCCCGCCGACAGACCTGTAATGCTTCATTGCATGCCTGGATGGCACGTCTGCAATTCTCCACCCCGTCCTCTGCCTCTGAGAGCGACAAATACGCCACAGACAGGTTGTTTTTCACAGCCGAATACTTATCTGGTGAGCGACTCGGTGTGTAGAATTGCAGTGCCTCATCGTATGCTGCGATGGCATTCTTGCAGTTTTTCGCACGCTCAAGGGCCTCTGCCAGGGTTAGATATGCGCTGCCGAGGCAAATCTTGACGTCTGCATGTTGGTGCGGGTTGTCCTTTGGGGAATAAACCTTGAGAGCCTCTTTGCAGGCAGCGATGGCATCTTTGCTGTTCTCCGCTCTATTTTCCAGCTCGGCCAGCTTTCGAAATGCCGAACCCAGCTCTTGTTGCAGTGCTGCAAAGTCCCAGGGTGTACTTGATATGGAGAAGGACCGCAAGGCCTCCATCCAGCAGCCTATGGCCTTCTTGAGGTCCTCTGCTCGATTTGTCAGGTCTGCATTTGCCGCATAAGCAAGGCCAAGAGACCTCATGACTTTTGCGCGAGGTATCGACTCTGCCGCCACTGTGTAAGCCTCCATGGCCTTCTGATACGCCTGGATGGCACGCATGCAGTTTTCAGGATTTTTGGCGATCTTTCCGATTTGCAGGCAGATGTCGCCCATCTTCCTGTGTATATTGCTCTTCTTCAATGAGTCCATCTCAAAGGCCAGCATCTTTTCGTACACAGCTAATGCTTTTTCATAATCCTCAATGCCTTCTGCCATCATGCCAAGCGCCATCCCAATCTACTGCACATCCTCCATTAGGTCGATGCTACATCTACTCTTCGGATCGAATATTCTTAAGGATGATAGCCGCTCCAGCGGGAGGTCGACAGTTATTCTTGAATGCCTCCTGCCAGCCTCATGAGATCGATGACATCTTCATCGTCGAGCTGTGGGAATTGTTCATAATGCTCCCCGACAGCCAGGAAGTTCTGTGGCACTTCCAGGACAACCATCTCGTCTACATCGGCCCTGATCCTTTCAGCTGCACTTGCGGATGATACTGGAACGGCCACGACGATCTTCTTTGGACTTCTATGCTTCAGCTCCATTATGGCCAGCAAAATTGTGAGTCCTGTGGCAACACCGTCGTCGACGATTATTGCCACCTTTCCAGCTACTGGCAGCGGCTCTCTGCCTTTCAGGTAAACTTGTCTTCTGCGACATGCTTCTGCCATCTCCCTTTCAGCCTGCAATTTGAGCCATTCCTGGTCCAGGTGAGATATGCCGAAGCTGTCGCAGATCATGTGCCCGTCCTCGGCCACAGCGGCTAGTGCACACTCTTCGTTTCCCGGATAGCCGATCTTTCTGGTTATCACTAAATCAAGTGGAGCATGAAGGCTTTTGGCAATCTCATAGCCAAGAACCACACCGCCTCTTGGCAGTGCTAAAATCACAATCTCATCCCCTCTGTATTTGGCCAGGGCAGCTGCCAGCTGTCTTCCAGCCTCAGCTCTGTTCTTGAAACGCATAGTCAATACTGTTCTCATGCAAAGACTATAAAATTATTGGGATTTTTTTGAGAACTTCTCTTAGCTTAAAATAAGAATGGAGCAATATCGAACAGCGTCAGCGCAATTACTGCAGCCATCCAGTAAAGCGGTCTGTTGTGATACCATGCCATTTTGCCGCGAGCATAGATGTAGACGATGTATGGAAATAGCGGCACGAAGGATAGCAAGGGGTTTGGCTCCACTTTTAAGACATAGCTGAATATGTATCCCTGGAGAAGAAGGCAGATGACGGTTACAAGGCCGACCTTGGATTGGTTGTTCAATCTCATCTCTATCACAGCGATATATCAGAGTTGTCTCCGACGATGAGTCGGTGCCCTTTTGGCAGTGCGACTCCCTCCTGGATCCTGACGTTTCTGCCAATCAGGCTCTCTACGATCTTTCCAGCGTTGATTATCCTGCTCTCATCCATGATTATCGAATCCTCAACTTCCGTCCCGCAGATCTGGCATCCGTATCCGACTGAGGTATATGGGCCAATATATGTGTCTGATATTATGCTGCCCTCTCCAATTATGCAGGGGCCCTTTATCACAGATCTGTCTATCTTAACCTTATCTTCGATGATCACCCTGCCCATAACCCTAGACTCGTCTATTTGGCCATCATTTCTCGTTAATATATCATCAAGGATGAGGCGGTTGGCCTCAAAGATGTCCTCAGGCTTGCCTGTATCCTTCCACCACCCTTCCACGAAAGATGCGTCAACCTTGTAGCCGTGCTCGATCAGCCACTGAATCGCATCAGTGATCTCAAGCTCGTCTCTCCATGATGGTTTTATGGACTTGCAGGCATCGATTATCATCGGCTTGAAGAAGTAGACTCCTACAAGTGCATAATTGGAAGGAGGGACTTTGGGCTTTTCCACCAGCCTTCTGATGCTTCCATCGTGGTTGAGGTCGGCAACTCCAAAGCGCTGAGGATCATCGACCTTGGTGAGCAGCACGCTTGCATCGCTCTTCAGACTGCAGAATCTTTTCTCATGCTGGACAATGCCGTCTCTGAGAATATTGTCTCCCAGGTACATCACAAAGTCGTCATCCAGAAATTTTTCGGCAACAATTATCGTGTGGGCAAGTCCCTTGGGCTCCCCTTGATAGATGAACTCAATTGGAACATCCCATTCCTTGGACTTCACAGTATCGATGACCTGCTCTTTGTTCGGGCCCAGGATTATTCCTATCTCGTCAACACCTGCCTCGATGACATCCTCGATGGCATAGAATAGCACGGGCTTGTTTGCAACGGGTATTAGCTGTTTTTGCTGGGAGTAGGTAAGGGGACGCAGCCTTGTTCCTGAACCTCCGGAGAGTATGAGTGCTTTCACAAATATACCTCGAAGCTGAAATGCTGTCGAGCCTGATTGCTCTCATCTCAAGATATAACCTTCGATCGCCCTAGTCGCAAAGAAGGTTGGAAAACACTTGAGCTGCTTTTTTATGGCCCAGGATATATTACTTCAATATTATCTATGTTGAGTATAAGTTTTCGCAGCTCTTCGCATTCGATCGGATGCTTAAACTCACTGCACATCTTGACCCTCTCGGAGAGATCGTCGAGCTCCTCATCTTTGAGATGGTAGCCCATCCTCTGAGTTATGTACTTCAGGGCCTTTGCTCCTGTATGTTTGCCTATGATGATATGCCTGGCCGCACCTACTAATTCAGGCGAGTAGAGCTCATAGGTCCTGGGCTCCTCCAGGACTGCAGCCACGTGAATTCCTGACTCGTGAGCAAACGCGTTGGTCCCGACCACTGCCTTGTTCTTGGCTACTGGAACCCCTGAATAGGTCTCCACCAGTTTGGATAGGTCTTTTAGCTTGGCAAGGTCGTAGCGATCTATGCCATGATGCAGCCTCAAGGCAACCACGAGCTCTTCCAAGGGCGTGTTTCCGCTGCGCTCCCCAATCCCGTTCACAGTCGTGTGAAGCTGCTTTGCACCGGCCTCAGCGCCTGCCAGGGTATTGGCCAGGGCCATTCCCAGGTCATCATGGCAGTGCATGCAAATTGGTGTCTTTACGACCTTCCGCAGCTCACTGATCATGTAATAGGTGGTTCGAGGATTCATAATTCCTACGGTATCGGCGACACTGATGTAATCGGCGTGATATTCTTCAGCCCTCTTGTAGAGCTTCTTGAGGGTCTCAAAATTGGTGCGCGTGGCATCCTCTGCAGAGAAACGCACGATGAGGCCGTGGTCCTTTGCATATTCAACGGCGTCCAGGGCACAGCGAATGGCCTCAGGACAGCTCATATGCAGTTTGTGCTTGAGATGGAGGTCAGAGGTGGCGATGAATATGCTGATCATGTCTACGCCGCAGTCCAAGGCAGCATCAACATCGCCCTTGACCGAACGAGAAAGGGCCGAGATCTTTGCATCGAGCCCAAGGTTGCAGACCTCTTTTACGGCGTTCATCTCAGCTGCAGAGACCACTGGAAAACCAGCCTCGATAACCTCTACGCCTATCCCATCAAGCCGGAGCGCAATATCCAGTTTCTCATCGGCGCGAAAGACCACTCCCGGCATCTGCTCTCCATCACGAAGGGTGACGTCGCAAATCTCGATATCTAATGGGGGAGTTTTGGCCAAAGCCAAAAACTGATTGATGGAATAGTCCTGCATAGCACGAGATATGTGATGATTCATTACATAAATTGGTTTCGAAGGAAGATTGCTTCCGGCAAGCTGTGGCAAAGGATTTTAGGACGAGATCGGCTTATGTACAAGGCTCTAATGTACTGATGTTCCAGCCTGTAGTTCCTTTTCAACTCGACTTTTAGGTGCAAAGCCGGCCTTGAGACAAAGACTATATAAATGATCTCATAAGCTCCAATATGTCATGAGAAGTTCACAGAAACCAGAAACGACGAATCACGGGCATTGCGATGGCTCATGCGGTTCCTGCCAGGAGAAGGAGAGCTGCACCGATCCGAGGCCTTGCAGCTCGAGACAGAAGATCGAATGGCTAAAATCAAGCACAAGATCGTGGTTGGAAGCGGAAAGGGTGGAGTTGGCAAGAGCACTGTCACAGTAAACCTGGCTGCTGCCTTGCAAGGCAGGGGCTACAAGGTTGGCATTCTGGATGCAGACATAACAGGCCCAGATATTCCCAAGCTTCTGGGAATCGAGGACCAGCAATTGCTCTCCGGTCCAAACGGGCTTGAGCCTGCCGATGCAAGCGGATTGAAGGTAATCTCAATGGCCCTGCTCCTCAAGAGCCGGGACTCGGCAGTGGTCTGGCGCGGCCCAATGAAGATGGCTGCCCTAAAGCAGTTCATATCAGAGGTCAACTGGGGAGATCTAGATTTTCTGCTTGTGGATCTGCCGCCCGGAACCAGCGACGAGCCAATTAGCGCAGCGCAGCTCATCTCCGGCCTGGATGGAGCTATCGTCGTCACAACGCCCCAAGAGGTGGCCTTGCTGGATTCTCGCAAGGCTGTTAACATGTTCCGCTTGATGGAGGTGCGGGTCTTGGGCATTGTGGAGAACATGAGCGGCCTCATCTGTCCACACTGCGGCGAGAAGATCGAGGTCTTCAAAACGGGTGGTGGTGAGCGTGCAGCGCGAGAATTGGATGTGCCCTTCCTGGGAGCCATACCGCTGGACGTGGAGATTGGAAGGCTGGGTGACATGGGCCAGACATTCACCACCAAAGAGACGCCTGCAGCAGCGGCATTCGACCAGGTCGTGGGTGCCGTCCTGGTGAGGTTGCACGACTGCAATTGAATTTATAACTTAGGAGAGGAGATATGAAATCAGGGCTTGGCTCTCCAAGCCGGATCAACTATGAGGGTCGGTATCGTGTCATGTGCCCGGCTGGCTGAAAATTTATCAGGGAATCGGTAGCATACATCTACCGATTTGTCGCACATAAAAACAGCATCTTTGGACTGTTGTAAGCCTAGAGGTACCATATCTGACTCCAACCAAGAAACGATCCACTCATTTTGTAGCCGCTTTGAGGCTCCTGAGGGATCGATCAACTCAATGAAGGAAGACATCCCCAAGGTCACTTGTTATAATTAATCTTAAATGTTAAGGAGGATTATAGATACATGGTGAGACCGATATGATCTACAGTAAAATCGACAAGTTCATGGTAGTGCTCGCTGCAATGCTGTTGATTGGAACTGCATGTGGTCAGGACTGGCTGGAGGGCGGAAACGTTAGAAGCTATGATCGCTCGATGTTCATGGACCCGGGGATCGCGGGCATGGTCCGGTGGCTCGATGCGCCCGTCGACAGCTACCCATGGTACAGCTCAGATGTTAAATTCTACAAGCAGCAGGTTCCCTACACGACCTTCTCGCGATACAATGAGTACTATACAACGACAGGCACCTCTGTCGTCGGCGGGATAATCGGCAATCCATCTCTTTTCGACATCACGAAGGAGGCGCCTTCAAGAGTATATTACGGCTCAGGCCAGGGATTGCCATACTCTCAGTACGTCTCCCTTCTGCCCACCAAATCAAATGATCTATGGATCCAAGGGACAACGAATTGGACTCAGTACCTTGTGAGCCCGTTGGGCGCAGTGTTGCATCTGGTTGCCAGTGTTCCTGTGGGCGGCGATGGTGGCTTTTATGAAATAATTCAGACCGATACTATCACCTCGAATTACAAGACATATCAGTTCTATCAGGGCTATAACACCATGAGCTTCACGGCAGCTCAGATTGGAAGACATATGCTCTACTTCGTTGTTGCCAACCAGCCGAGCAATGTGGTCGTGATCGATGTGTTTGCCCAGGCGCCATCGACTCAGTACAAGACATACGCCGCCACAACAACGATGCCAACCACATACACTGTGCCGCAGACGACTGCAGCAGGCGGGGATACCCCCGTTCAGATTCGATCTCAGGGGATGAGGGGCTATCAGGTCTTCCTTGACGAGAATTATATCGGAACAGAAGGGACCGGCGGAGATGTTCTGGACGGGGTGTTCAGCTTCAATGTAGCTGGAGGTCAAAGCCACAATATAAGAGTGTACGACGGCCAGTTCAACTATCCCAAGATCATTTACTTTGAAAGAGGCGTTCAGAAGATAATCAATGTAGAGCCTGGAGTAGCAGTTTAAATTTAAATCTAATTTTTTTTAAACTTCAAAAAAAAGAAAGACTGTAGGTCCTTTGACCTACACTGAGGGCATGACCAGGGATCTTTCGCCAGCAGCGCGGAACTCGCGTGCACCGCCCTTGCCGAAGCAATCGCGGATGTTGGCCCAGTCGAAGACCAGGCCTGGGTTGGCGAAGGTGACCTTGATCAGCGGGCTGACTGCGAAGGCATCCATGCGGCCCGCATGTGCGGCGCTGGTGATGCCTGCATACTCGCCCTGGTGGCCCACGTTCATGGCGTAGTTGGGGTAGTTGGCGCCCCTCAGCTCCAGCGGGTTGCCCTCGTCTGACTGGTAGGAGAACACGTTGGTTGGACCGCACTGATCCTGCAGGTCGTAGCCGAAGAATCCAAGTCTGCCCCAGGCCTCCTTGTGCAATAGCATGGACAGGTACCATCCGGCAAGGCCTATCTGGCTGTGGCCAGAGGCAATGGATGAGGTGATGCCTGATGCTGCTGCGAGGACTGCTGCCCTCTGGGATCCGCCGAAGTGATCCTCGAGCAGGGTCGGGAAGGCCTCGTACTGCTCGATGCCGTACAGAGTGACCTCAGTTGCCAGCTCCTTTGCGACATCGATGGTCTTTGGCGCCTTGGCGAATCCTCCGAACTTGTCCACGGCATAGTCCACGCCGTAGTAGCAGAAGTCGTCAAGTACATCGTTGGTGTAGGCTGCAGTGGCGTACTGGGTGAATCCGACACCGCCGGACATGTAGCTTCCGAGCCATATCTGATCGTAGAGCATGGCGCCAGCAGCGACCACGTTCAGGGAGACATAGACTGGATCCTGGGGCTTGACCCTTGAGGTCTGGACCATATCGGCCATGTAGCCGAAGGAGAGGCCGCCTGGGTTGTTGGGGCCGCGGGCCCTGCGGGCGGGCAGCATATCTGACATGTGCAGAACTGCTGCGTGCTTTGCGGCGTAGGCCAGATCTGCCACAGCTGCCTCGCCTGCGCACATGTTGTACGCATCGATGAAGGTCATTGAGAGCTGCATTGCGCTCCACCTGGAGGTGGTGCCGCCGTCGCACGACCTGACAACGATGGTTGGGATGTGCACAGCCTGCCAGCTTGTCTTGCCAATAGCTGCCTTCAGGACCTCTGCCTGCTCTGCTGGGAACATCTTGTTTATGTCTATCAGGTACTGGGCATCGATCTCATCTGCCAGGGCATCGTCGCCTGTGAAGACGCGGACGTTGCAGTCGTCGACGAGTCCTGGATGCGTCTCGACCATGTGCTCCTGAACCACTGCTGCGCCGGGCATTGCATGGTTGAGGATCTCGAGGTAGTTGTTGATGGTCTCTGGTGTGACCTCCTTGCCCAGCCTCTTTTGCAGCACCTCGTGGGCCATATCCAGGCCGACGATGATTGTCCTCCTGATATCATCCCACATCTGCTGCATTGCAGGGTTGTTGACGAAGTGCAGATCGTCGCCCTCTACGACATACTCAGTGGAGGAGAGCTTGTATGGTACGAGCTGCCTCTGTCCCAGGGGGATGCCACCAGCGTGGACATAGGGGTTGTAGCCGGTCATGCCGCGCTTGCCTTCCAGCTTCTTGGCAAACTCCATGAACTCCCTCTTGCGGGCGTTCTGCTCTGGGCCTAGCCTCTTGTACTCGGTCTTCTGGCTTGCCAGATCGAAATCCTTTCCGAACTTCTTGTTGAGAGCCTTTATGAATAGCTTCTTGGTGTGCTTAACTGCCATTTAAATCACCCCTCTTACTCCGGCCTGTAGCCCCACTTGCTCCTGTATTCCCACATGTGGTGCGTCATCTCGATGGCCTCGTCGAACTTCCTGGCGCCAATCTTTCCACCCATGGGGACCCCATCGAACCTGAAGATGGTGGTTCTCTTCTTGGCCTCGGCCTCGGTCATGGGCTTGCCCAGGTTGATCTTCTTGTCGAGTGGGATGCCTACCTGGTCCTTGACAGCGTAGACATTTCCGTCCTTGCCCATCTCGGTCCTGGCCAGCATATCGAACTGCATGCCGTTCTCTTCCAGCCTCAGGGAGTGGCCGTGCACAGTGCAGCCCCTCATCGAACAGAGGGCAACATCTGTCATCTCGCTGTCGTACTGCTGCTTTGTGTATTTCTCGATATCCCTCTCCCTTGCCTCGATGATCTGCCTTCCGGAGAGGGTGCCTGGATCGCAGCCCCTGCAGTTAATTGCTCCCCAGTAGGACCTGAAGTAGGGGATTGATGGGGCAAAGTACATTGAGTCAGTCCACTGGGAGTACCTCACACGGTCACCGGCTGCTGCGCCTGCGGTCGGGGCAACCAGCTGCCTGACAGGGCAGTCGGGCTCGCCCATCTCCTTGAGCGGTGGATGGGTGCTGGCGTAATCGGCACCAGGAGCCCTGTGGCCCATGATGGCTACTACATCCGCCTCAGGGATATCTCTGAGCTTCTCGATATTTCCGGACATGTGCTTGCGCCTGTTGATACCAACAGAGGTGCTTCCGGGATAAAATTGTGGTGTGTATGCCATATTTAACACTCCTCTTTATCATCAACAGTCACTTGAACTTCAGACAATATAGCCAGTCTGTTCTTCTTGGCCTTTGGATCGATCAATCCCAGGATGCGCTTGTCTTCCACCTTGCCGAACTTAGCGTAATCTGTGATCGTTGGACGATTATGGAAGAACTTGCCGCGTTTGATCTGGAAGGAGAATGGCAACGCTCGCTCACACGCCGCCTTGAGCCCCGCTAGGTATTCTTCGCTCTCTAGCTCCAATCGTATCCTTCCAACTTTGACGCTCAACTCGAATACCTGCCCACCAACCTCAATGAGGAGATCTCTGTTCTCTTCAATGGGCGTTCCCCTACCGGGGCCGTAGGGTACGGATCTGGGAAGGTTCGGGCCATGGACCATTATCCTTGTGATGCCCCCATTCCCATAGATCTCATTGAGCAGCTTTTGAGTCGTTGCTGGCATGAGATATCTGTTTGGGATTATCTCTACCTGTATCGATTCCGTGTCTGATTCAGTGACCATTTCTTCCGCCTGGTCTAAATAGCCTCCGCAACCGATACAATCGGCTCACGGAATTCCTTGATCTCGCCATATATGGCACCGACCAGTCCAGATGTCATCTCGGGTGTGAACATCTGAGTGCCGGCGTCTAGCGCAACAGCAGCAGCCACGCACGGTATGGCAAATCCTCTGGAGTGCCTGGTTACCACGTGGTTGCCGTTGAATACACCTGGGCCGCCGCCGCCATAGATGGAGTGGCTGAAGAACGAGAAGCCCACAGCGGTACCCATGACCCTGCCAAAGTCGCAGCCTGGCAGAGCAGTCTCTTTCTCAATTATGTCGTTGAAGTACAGCAGCGTCGAGGACACAGCCTGGGCACCCCTGAGGGAACCGCAGTTGACCATCGTGGCTGCCAGCACGCCTGCGGCGCAGTAGGCATTCCACATGGAGACATCGTTGGCCTCATACATGACATAGCCCGAGGGCAGCTTCTTGCCTGCCTTGATGACCTTGTCCTCAATGGCCTTGGCAACGGTGCTCTGAACTACTGTGCCTATGGTTCCTGTCTTGCCGTTGGCCTTCACACACTCGTAAACCATGTTGTTGGCGTTCAGACCCTGGTATGCCATGCCCAGGAGCTGGTGGCGCTCGAATATGCCGAAGGCATTGCCCATCTCGAACTCGCCGATCTGCTCGTATATCGAGGCAAGAGCTGCGGCATTCATGGCGTTCCTCTTGGTGATGGCTGCAAGGTGGTTGGCCATGACGTTCCTGAGAGCAAAGCCCAGACCCTCATCGTTCTGGGGGATGTTGAGCACAGATGCGACGTTTCCGCCGTTCATGCCTACGGTCTGCGGGTACTCGCCCCAGACTGAGGCGTGAACCATTGGAGCCTCTGCGATGCCGACCTTGAACTGCTGAATTATAGCCTCTACGGTTGCAGCAGCAGCGGCGGTCATTCCTACCACGAACTCAGAGGCAGCGTTGACCCTGGCGGTGGGGATCTGAACGAGCAATTGCTTGCCGCCTCCCAGGACACGCACATTTGTATCGTCGCCAGCGTTCACCTGCAGCAATGACTTGATCTTATCAGCCAGAGCATTGGCGTTTGCAACAACATCGTAGTTGAGCTCGCGTCCCTTGATCTGCCTGCGGCCTCCGCCTACCTTTCCTGTCTTCAGGGCACCTTCGATGCCTGCCAGGTTGACGGCCACAGTTCGCTTAGTAAGGGCAATGAGCCTCTGCATGGCAGCGTTCTTTAGAGGGCTGACGGCGCTCAGGTCGACGTCGCTCTTCAAAAGAACTCCGCGGTCGCTATATAGGTCTATCTTGTCAGACACGTTCTTTATCCTCCTTTACCTTTTTAGCAGCAAAACTGTAGCGACGGACTGATGCTGAAGCGATGATATGATTGCCTAAGCTAAAAGGTATCATATCCAGCACCTTCACAATTCGTTACAATCTCCCGCCGCATTTATTAATGTGCCATAGCTACTTAAAGTTTTTGCGTGATATATTTA
>JAUCQD010000129.1 GCA_030372945.1 Methanothrix sp.
CAGCGTCAGATGTGTATAAGAGACAGAATAATACAATTAGCGGTTGTTTGGATGGAATTCGCCTGGATCATTCCGATCATAACTACATCGTCCTGAACGACATCAACAACAATACCAATGGCATAGCCCTGATCAGCTCTCAGGGAAATACCATCGACAACAACGAGATCCGGGACAACGACATCGATGAGAATAGCGATTGTGGCATCTTTTTGGCGCATTCAAAAGGAAATATCCTGAGGCACAATGATATGCAGGAGAACGGCGATTGCTCCATCTCTCTTTTGTCGAGCAGCTACAACCTCTTGCTGGGAAATGATGTTTGCCGAAGCGATTGGTATGGGATCGCCCTGACCGATTCAAGTAACAACAATCTCATCGCAAAAAACAATGCAAGCAGCAACAAGGTTGCTGGAATCTATCTGGACGGCTCCCAAGAAAACTCATTGCAGGACAATTTGGCCGTGGACAGCTCCACTGGCATTTATCTTAATTATGACAGCAATGACAACCTTCTGGAGGGCAATAGAGTCTTGGATAACGAGAAGGGTCTGCATCTGGCCAATCACAGCAGCAATAACACCATCAGAAACAACACTGCCATGAATAACGTCTATGGCATATATCTCACATTCTCTGCCAGATGGAATCTCCTTTACAGCAACCGTCTCATCGACAACAGCTACAACGCCTATGATATGGGCAAGAGCAACCGCTGGGACAACGGCAGCATCGGAAACTACTACAGCGATCTGGGCAGGATCTTTTATGTTCCAGGCGGGCCAGGCGTGGACAAGCACCCAATGGCAGAGGAGCACCGATTATGACGGCTCCTCTTGTTGATATGGTTTTTTGCCTTTACGATGAGACTGGTTGTGCTGCAGGCGCTGCAGTTGCTGGCGCAATGCCCGGCTCAGTTACGATCTCCGTCTTGCGCACCTCAACGCGCCTGAGGGGATAGATCATCTTTGCTTCCTTGTAGATATCCAAGGACATCTTGCCCTGAACAACATCCTGGATCAACTGGTTCAGGTCGAGGCTCTTGGACTTCTCAAGGATGACCCTCTTGGAGAGCTCCCTGATGCTTTTGACCTGGTTTGCACGCGCTCTCTTCACAGTGAAGCAACTGGGCTTGATCCTCACCTGGTATCCATCAGTTGTTGTCACATCGACAATGGCGTCGATGCGGGAGGTTCTCCTCTTGACCAGGGAACGAACGTAGTCCGTTGTCATCTCATGGCCTACGAACTTTGTGTATGCCGAGTCGCCCGCCACACGGTCCACTCTGAACTTGAGCTTGGTATTCTGCTTGGAGAAGTTGTTTGTGAGGTCTCCCAGAGTTGTCTCAACTATCCTTCCTACGACCCTCTCAGGATCATTGGCGATGGTCTCGCCAAATGGAGACCTGCCAAACATATCAGGACTTACGACTTTAAACCATTGCTTGGCCTTTCTGCTATCAGCCTTTCTTTGTGATCTTCTAGCCAATAAACATCCTCCGAGATGATATTAATCCGAACATCGTTCCAAACTCACTGTATTTAAACCGATCGCCCAAAAAGAATTTATGCCTTCCTTCAGTATGCAGGCCAGACGTAAATGTAAACGTAGTTGGACCAATCACTGCAATGATAGCTCAGGATATGCCACCCAGTGTCATTGCCCTCAAACCAGGTCTGATACCATCCGGTGCTCTTGTAGCCGAAGTTCTTCACCTCAGGAGAGCAGTAGTAGCCCTTTGAATCCTTGCATATCTTCCACTCGTAAGACCAGTAGACTCCCGGCCTGCTGACCTTGGACCATAGTGGAAGCCACTCACCGCAGTACATTCCTGCTACGGTGCAGATTTTGTTGGTGTAGTACTGGACATAATATTCATTGCACCGGCAGGTCGAAGGCGTTGGGTAGACTGCCTGATAGCTCTGAGGAGAATACCC
>JAUCQD010000130.1 GCA_030372945.1 Methanothrix sp.
CGGCGCCAAGAGTGACCGGCCTTTTTTAAATGAATGGCCACAAGACGTGACATCCTCCCTTGCCCCTAAAGAGGAGGATCCTATGCCTGCTTTTCTATAAATAGTCGAGCAGTTCGGAGCGAAAGCATTCAGATGGCCTGTGCTGCTATCGCCTGGCGAGCCACGCCAGCCTCTCCGGCCTGTCCATCAGCGCAGTTCCAACCAGCAGTGCATCAGCTCCTGCATCCATCATCCTTTGGGCCTCTTCTCTTGTATGAACTCCGCTCTCTGCCACTAAAAACACGCCTGCATCCGATGCCAGCGGGGCCAGTCGCTCGAAGGTCCCAAGATCAACTTCCAGGGTATTCAGGTTGCGGTTGTTGATTCCTATGATCCGTGAATCCGTCTTCAGCGCAGCCTCCAGCTCTTCAGAGGTATGAACCTCAACAAGTGGCTCCATTCCCAAAGACATGGCATGTTCCACAAAACGCTCCAGATCTATTCCAAGCGATGCTATCAGCAGCACAAGGTCTGCCTGGACCTCAGCCAGCTGCCTCTCGTCGAAGATGAAGTCCTTTCTCAAAACAGGCAGCTTCTCCCTCCTGGCGATGGTGACGTTCTCCAGAGCGCCCTTGAAGTAAGTGGGCTCAGTCAGGACCGAAATCGAACAGGCATTGTTATCTGCATAAGCTCTCGCATAAGCTGCAACCTCTTCAGCATTAAGGGCCCTTCCAATCGCTTTTGGCTTGATCTCCGCAATGATCGGATTGTAGCCCTTGCGCCTCATGGCTCGTGCCGAGGCTATCAGATCTCTGCCCTCACCTCTTGGCCAGGACGCCTGACGAAAGCCCCTCTCTCTTGAGGCTTTTATGATCCCCTCAACTATTTGGTGCATCCGATCACATCTTGCACCCAGTTGGAGATGATCTTCATTCCCGAGGGAGTGAGCACTGACTCTGGATGGAACTGGACGCCGCAGTGTGGCCTGGTCTTATGTCGAATGCCCATAACTACTCCGTCTGCGGTGGTGGCAGAGATCACCATCTCTGGGGCGAGGCGATCTACTGCAAGGGAGTGATAACGCCCTCCCAATATTGGATTTTGCACACCCCTGAAGATTCCAAGCCCGTCATGCAAAATCTCTGAGGTCTTGCCGTGCAGAGGCTTCGTGTGAGAGATGGTCCCTCCGTAGACCAGGTTCATGGCCTGATGGCCAAGGCAGACTCCCAGGATGGGCGTACATTCAAACAGTCGGATGATCTCCAGGCAGCTTCCGATGTCCCTTGGATTGGCCGGATGGCCAGGCCCAGGCGATATCACAATTCCCAGGGGCTTCATCTCCTTCACTTCTGCAAGCTGAATCTGATTGGAGCGAACGACTGTGCTCTCATAAAACTGGGAGACATAGTCCACAAGATTCCAGACGAAGGAGTCTTGGTTGTCCACGAAGAGTATGGGCCTGCTAGTGGTCATTTTGCCACCCCAAGGGCGCTCTTCATCGCTGCCATCTTGCGTTCGGTCTCCTGGTACTCTCTGAGGGGGTCGGAGTCGGCCACAATGCCGGCACCTGCCTGAACTGTAGCAACATCGTTCTGCAGAAGGATGCTGCGAATGGCGATGGCGAAGTCAGCACTGCCGTCAACGGAGAAGTAGCCGATACCACCTCCATAAAGTCCCCGCGGCTCCTCCTCCAGCTCGTCGATGATCTCCATGGCCCGCAACTTGGGTGCACCTGAGAGGGTACCAGCAGGAAAGATGGAGCGTGCTGCATCGAACTGGTCGCACTCCTCGCGCAGACTTCCTACGACGGTGGTCTCAATGTGCTGCACGTGGGAGTACCTGAGAACCGACATGAAGTCCTCCACTCGAACCGTTCCGGAGCGGCAGACCGAACGCACATCATTGCGTCCCAGATCTACCAGCATGACGTGCTCGGCCCTCTCCTTCTCATCCTCAAGCATGACCCTGGCCAGGGCATCATCCTCCTCAGCAGTCTTTCCGCGTGGGCAAGTTCCTGCAATGGGGTTCACTTTGAGCTTGCCTGCAAATGCGCAAAACAGCGTCTCAGGAGATGCACCCACAATGGAGAGATCGCCAAACTCAAAGAGATATGTATAAGGGCTGGGGTTTATCCTGCGCAGCCTGCGGTAAAGCCCAACGGGATTTGTGCACCTCACCTTCGCTGACCTGGCCAAAACTACCTGAAAGATATCCCCGTCCATTATGTGAACTTTGGACCTGAGGACTCCCTCTTGATAGTGATCTGCGTCTCCTGCGCCTATCAGTTCGCCCTCGAGCTCTTCAGCCTCGTCGTCTTCGGGGTCTATGCCCTCGATTATCTCGATCAGGTCTGTCTTGGCCCCGGGAAATATAGGGGCTACTGCAAAGTAGACCTTTCTCGTGAGGTGATCGAATATGAAGGTGCTCTCAGCTACTGCAAATTGCGCATCAGGCGTCGAGGAGCATGATCTTTTGCCCAGGCGTTCCAAGACAAGGTCGTATGCCAGATAGCCAATACCACCCCCGAAAAATACCTGCCTGCCGAAGCTGTTGGCGTCCTGGCACCTCTGGCATGGGATGGCGGCACGCAGGGCATCGAAGAGGTCAAAGCCTTCTTTGATCTGGCCTGAAAGCATCGAGCCTTGCTCCTGAACGTCAATGCAACTGGAGAGACGCTCCTTCATCTGCTCCTTTCCGCCATTGAAGAATTCCATGGTTATATGGCGGTTCTTGATTGTCACGAGAGCTGAAGGATCTGCTCCCACGAAGGAGAAACGCGCTCTGTTGCCCGACTTCTCGACGGATTCAAGAAGATATGGGTATCTGCGCTGCCTCAAGGCCAGATAAAGCGATAGAGGTGCATCTACGCTGACCTTGTCAGATACGTCTACAAGTACTGGTTCTAGGGACACGATCTCACCTGATCCACAAAGGCTCTCATCTTAGACGGATCCTTCCTGCCATCGGTCTCCACCCCGCTGGATACATCCACGGCGTGTGGTCGCACCCTTAAAATGGCCTCTTGAACATTGGAAGGATTCAAACCCCCTGCCAGGATCACTGGAACCTGTAGGCTCTTGGCCAGGGCAGCGCTCACGTCCCAGTTGTGAATCTCGCCCGACCCTCCGAGCATTCCATCTTTGAATGTGTCAAGGAGAACTGCATCGGCAGCGCCCTCAAACAGGCGAGCCTCCTTTGATACTGGGGCTGCTGCAGCGATGATCCTCTGGGGCACCATTCTCCTCAAGGCACAGACCTCATCTGGGCCAAGGGTGCCGTGTATCTGCAGAATGTCCGCGTTCGTCTCCCGAGAGAGGCGGACTGCATCATCCAAATCCATGGGCGAGACGACGGCCACGCTATTTACAAATACGGGAATCTGCTCGATCAATGCACGTGCTTTTTCTGTGGTTATGCAATGGCGTGATCTTTCGATCTCAACCACAAAGCCCAATGCATCCGCGCCGGCTGCCAGTGCATATTTGAGGTCGCGTCGATCGGTCAGGCCGCAGATCTTGACACGGGTCACAGGAACCTCTCGAGCTTTCCAGGCTCACCATTGATCTCGACCATCTGCTTCAGAACCTTGAGAGCCTCTCCTGAATCAATTGCAGCCTCAGAGATCTCAATGCCTTCTGCAAGAGTTGTGGCCTGGCCTGACACATAGACAGCAGCACCTGAGTTCATGGTGATGATATCCCTGGCATGGGATCGCTCGCCCTGCATCACCTCTACCAGCCTTCTGGCGTTGTCCTCAGGCGTCCCTCCGGCGATATCCTCCACCCTGGCCACAGCATAACCGAAATCCTGCGGATGGAGTGTGTAGCTTGACACCTTTTCGTCTTTAAGCTCTGAGACTATCGTTTTGCCCGTGTTCGTGATCTCGTCCATGCCCATTCCATGCACGACCATCGCACGCTCAGTTCCAAGTATCTTGAGCACATGAGCCAGCTTCTCGCAAAGCTTTGGGTCGTATACACCTATCAACTGTGCCTTAGCGCCTGCAGGATTGGTCAGAGGGCCTAAAATGTTGAAGATGGTGCGCATCTTCAGCTCCCCTCTGATGGGACCCACGCGTTTCATGGCTGGGTGAAAGAGCGGAGCCAGCATGAATCCGATTCCAAAGGTCTCGATCATATTTTGGACCGCCTCGGGCTGGGGAGATATGTTAACGCCAAGTTCCAAAAGAACGTTGGCACTTCCGCATTTCGAGCTAACTGCGTAGTTGCCGTGCTTGGCCACGGGAACGCCACAGGCTGCTGTGACTATTGCAGCTGCAGTGCTCACGTTTATTGTGTTGGTAGCGTCCCCGCCTGTGCCGCAGGTGTCCACAAGGATGCCCTTTACCCGTGGGTTGATACGAACTGCGGAGCTTCTCATCTTCCTGGCAAAGCCTGCAATCTCAGAGACCGTCTCGCCCTTCATGCGAAGGGCAACGAGCAGAGCCCCAATCTGCGCATCAGTTGCAGAGTTGAAGACATCGCCCAGCAGAGCCTCGGCCTCTTCGACACTCAGATCGTTTCCATCTACTATCTTTTGAAGATAATTCAAAGTGATCACCGATTTGATGTATAATCTTGTACTTTATTGTTTTAAAAGATACAATGTATTTAAAGATTGCGCATTATAGGTTATAGTCTTCCATCAATTGAACCATGGTGAATGCTAGCATTTAATTAATTGACATCCATTATTGCGGATCATGGCAAAGTCAAAAGAGGTTCAGATGAAAGATCTCAATGAATCGCTGATGGAGATCTCAGAAGAGCTAGGAAACATATGCGAGGAGCTATCAGAGCTTAATTCCAGTATGAGCATGATTGGCACCATGATAACCATAAATATGCTATTGAGCTCACATCCTGAAATGAAGGATAAGGTTGCACCACTAATGGAGGAATTGATCAAAGGCCTTGAATTGGCTCTTTCCGAACCCGATGAGTAGACGGATCTTGTCCATGATCAGAGTCTATCGCTCGTTTAGCGGCGATCCCTTCCACACACCACGCCGCGAAGGGCTTCAGCAAGTCGAAATTGCGCATCCGAAACATTTAGGTGAGATCGAAAGCAATCGAGGTCTCCCGAGAGATCGCGGCGCACGGAGGATGTTGCATGGTTGCCTGGATTTGAGACAACATTGACCATGAAAGAACTTTTGGAGAGCCCAAAAGTTCTATTTCATGACTTCCAGATTGAAGGAATCCATGAGCACATCTGGATTTACTCTGCCGCTCACAAATGTCCGTCGAGATTGGGTCTCGTTCATCACTACCTTGGCAGGGGCGAAGACGTTGTGGTCAACCTTGAAGAAATCAAAACCTGCTGCCTTGAAGATCTTGTAGAAAGGCATTCCGTAGTCACGGGATGCTGATGACGGCAGACCTCTCAGATACTGCTGCAGCTGGGTGACGTTCTCGTAACTGAGAGTGTAATAGGTCTCTCCGCCGTAGATTATGGCATCGTTGGAAGAGCCCATGCACATGGTAGCATCACCCGCAATCGGGGAGATTGGCGCCCTGCCCCAACCGCTCTTGATGGTAGTGATATCAAAGCCCATTGTGAAGAGCTTGTGCAATCCAGTTTCAACTACGCGAGCTGAGACCTGCACCAGTCCTGCCACTGAATTTGTAGGAGCGACGGCCAACCGCAGGTCTGCGGGATCTATGTTGCAATTTTCAGCTATCTGGGATGAGATCTTCGCATCCGGCAGCTTGTTTGACTCGAGGACCAGAACGCCTACATCTGAGAACTCCTCAAAGCCGATCTTCTCGTAGAGGTCACGGGTCTTATGCGCGAGCGCCCGCGCTGGCCCGCTGCCCATGGCAAAATACTTTTCCGACTTGACCTGCCACATGGCGCATTGCGATGCCATACAGGAGACTGCTGGGTGATCGGTTGCCACCTGCACTCCTGGGAGCAGAACGCCATTGATCTCGCAGGGTGTCAGCTGAATGTCTGAGAGGTCGGCCATGCAAATGCGACTCAAGTATATTCCGGCTCCAATTCCGCCTTGCGCTTTCACACCGGCATCAGCAACCACGGTGCCGTTCTCAAGCTCGTGGACCTCGATTCGCAGCTCATCCTCATAGTCGAGCATCTCTTCGAAGACCTCGAATCCCATCTCGTTGATTCCCATCAAGCCAGGTCACCTTCCTCCTCAGAGGAGCAAAAGGCAATATAAAGAGATATCTGTGAAGATCAGCTTAAAAGATCAGCTTAAATAGATAAAGCAGATAAATGTGGGTTAGTGTTATGACGATGAAACTGAATGCTTTGGTTGCGATCTTTCTATTTGCATTCGGAGCTTCGATCCTCCCTGTAATGGCCGAGGACACCTCTTCAGCACTTGAAAACCAGACGAAGACTCCTCTGATCGTGCAGGGAATTTGGAAGGTCTCTTTGGCAGACATTGATGTGATCATGGCTTTAAACCAGTCCGGGGAATCCCTCTTTGGTCTGGCCAAGTTCGAGGGCGACAATCCATGGAATGGAGCCGTTGCAGGGTCGCTGTCTGGCAATGAGATCTACCTCTCCCTTGCTGCAATACAGGGCGATGTAATGGCTTCGACACTCATGAGTGGCACTGTTGTAGAAGGCTCAATTGCCGGATTCTACATTCGATCTGATAGCAGCGGCCATGCTGCCAAAGGCGAGCTTGCTGCCACCATGATCAGCCCGGACACCTCCGGCTATACACCGGCGAAGGTCAATGCTGTGGAGACTGTTCAAGAAGCTGCACCATTGTCACAGCAAGGCTCCAATGTTGCACAGACCACTGAGCAGCCTGCATCGTCTTCGACGAGTAAATTCAAGGACGTCACACAACTGGCTAAGGGGATAAATCCCAACATATTGCCGAGAATGGCCCCGCTGTAAGTGTCATTGATTGTTCAAAGACCCAAATTCGCAGTGCAAGGCCAAGTCCCTACCAATTCATCGGTCGGGATTGGCCAATCGAAAGCTCGCGACGATTTTGAATGCTGAATATGATCTACGGATCCAATTGGGTCTTACAAAAAATCAACATGGAAAAATTTGTAAGCAATTGTTGGTTGACATCATAC
>JAUCQD010000131.1 GCA_030372945.1 Methanothrix sp.
TACTCTCTCTGGCGCGATGGTGCCCGCGGGCATGAGGAACATAGTCTCGGACCTGATCAGGAAGGAGCATGTGGATGTCCTCGTCATCACTGGCGCCAATTTAGTGCATGACATAATAGAGTCATTCGGATGCCACTGTCTGGGCACTCCCGAGTCTGACGATGCGGCACTGCGCAGCCAGGGAATGAGCAGAATTTATGATGTATTCTTGCGTGATGAGGACTTCATCGGCTTTGAGGAGCTGATGCAAAGGATCCTGCCAGACAGGGCCGAGACCATATCGGGGAGGGAGATGATGAGGCTCCTGGGAGCTCAGATCGAGGACAAACGATCGATCCTTCGCTCGGCCTGCGATCTCGAAGTGCCTGTCTTCTGTCCCGCACTTCCGGATTCCATGATCGGTCTGCAAGCCTGGCTTCATGCTCAAACAAAAAAGTTATCAGTCGATGCCTTTGCAGATGTCAAGGAGATTGTTGACATCTGCTATGAAGCGAAAAGATCAGGGATAGTGATAGTAGGTGGAGGTGTACCCAAGAACTTCGCCTTGCAGTCCATGCTTGTCACTCCGAAGAGCTTCGATCTGGCGATCCAGCTTACCACAGATACGCCTGAGAACGGCGGGCTCTCAGGAGCGACGCTCTCCGAGGCTGTCTCTTGGGGAAAGATCTCAGCGGACGCAAGGTATGTCACAGTCTACGGCGACGCGACTATCACATTCCCGATGATGGTGGCTGCGACGATGGAGAGGCTAAAGAAGGATCGCTTCAAAGTCTGCGAGACTGCTGGAGATGGTTCTAAATATTAGTTATCTACTATTCATTGGATAATATGGTTTGGCATAGAATGGATAAACCAAGGCTGGAAAGCCTCAGGAGAGATCTTGGGTATCTCATGATAGTCCTGTCCTTTGCATCTTATGGAGGCCTTCTGCTGGTTCCATTTGCCTCTTTTTCTGCTGAAGTCAAGATCATATTATCATCAACTCTTATAATCCTTGGAGAAGCGTCGTTCTGGATCGCTGTTCTGATCCTGGGGAGGCATATGATTTCACAATTCAGGAACCTGGACTGGAGATCTTGGGTTGTCAGATTTGCTGAGAAATTCCAAAATAGACCATGACTAGTTATGCAAGGTTGATAGAAGAGGGAGGTTGTGCTATTTGGAGATCGTGGTGGGCATCAGCGGGGCTTCGGGCGTGCAGTACGGCGTTCGGCTCTTGCAGGTCCTGCAGGAGAAGGGCTGCTTTGCGCATTTGGTGGTGACCGACTCAGCCCGCAAGATTCTGGAAATCGAGACCGATTTTATGCCAGCTGAGATAGACAGACTGGCAAGCTGCGTTTACAGACCGCACGATTTTGCCGCGCCCATAGCCAGCGGATCGTATCTCTTCGATGCTATGGTAGTGATTCCCTGCAGCATGGGAACCCTCTCCGCAATCGCCTGCGGCTCCTCGGACACGCTCATCACTAGGGCTGCGGATGTCTGTCTCAAGGAAAAGAGACGGCTCATCCTGGTTCCGAGGGAGACGCCCTTGAGCCTGGTGCAACTGCGCAACATGGTAGCAGTTGCAGAAGCTGGGGCCGTGGTCCTGCCAGCCTCTCCTGCCTTTTATTCCAGGCCGAAGAATGTGGAAGATCTCGTGGATGTGCTTGTGGGGCGCGTGCTGGATCTTCTCGGATTGGAGAACGATCAATACCCGAGGTGGGAAGGAAATGCTTATAACCGTTTGAATCAGAACGGATGGATGTGAGGTGTACTAGATGAAGTGCGCGCTGTGTCTTGTTGACAAAGAGACGGTTCCAGTCAAGCTCAATATAGCTACCATTCATGGCCCCGTATTTGAGAATTACAACATCTGCAAGGAATGCCTGGACCTGGCCCATCAGGCTTATCTCGACAAGGATTTTCTGGCCATAAAGGCAGGAACAAACGCTGCTCCCCACGGCGCGCACCACTGATCCAACCACTTTTCTTCCTGACAAAAATTGTCAATATCGTCGAATGACGTTCCGAGGGGAAGCTTTAAACCCGTTAAGAGCCGAAGCCCATGTGTATGGTGGAGGTTTCGGTTAGATGAAGTACAAGATGTTGTTGCTCTCCATGGCATTGTTTTCCTGCTTCACAACTATGCTCTATGCACTATCAACTGTGGCTTTTGCAGGGTCTGGATGTGGCACCAACTGGATGGGAGATACATCAGGCGATACCGATTTTTATGTAAGCAAAAACCAGAATTTAGGAACATCTTCGGATATGAGCACATCTGGAATGAGCACATCTGGAGCAACATCAACAAAAAAGCCTGCTGTGACACTGGGCACGACTGCCTCAAAAGCTAGCCAGACTGCCGAGATCCAAAGCCTAACCCCGGACAAGGTCAGCCCACAAGTTCCAGGCACCTCGATAGTATGGACTGCAAAGGCGAGCAATCCTGAAGAAGAGCCGTTGCTCTACGATTTCTTGCTGAAGGGACCCTCTACTGGGGGCCTGCTTGCAGATGAGACCGGATGGACAGGGGAGAGCTCCTGGAGATGGAATACCACTGATGCAGACGCCGGAGAGAACCAAATTGAAGTCCGGATCAAGTACGCCAGCTCCAAAGACGTCATTGCGAGTAAGACAGAAAGCTATGTGATAGCATCTGCAACCTCGTCCAGTGAAACGAAAGCAGTTGATGCAGGCGTCGTGAAGACTGAGATAGAGGCCCATCCTGCCTCGAAGACTGCCGTTTCAATAGGCACGAAGCTCGCACCTGATGAAAGAGGCAGCACCCAGACCGCCAATGATGATATCTCGGGACCTAACATGAAGATGCCAGATCCTTCACCAAAGGCCACTGCACAGAGCAGTACCGAGAGCCCCCAAGAGGTGCAGCAGCCAGAGACCTACAATGAGCCCTCTGAACGTGAGGTCATGCAGGTCGACGGCAAATGGACAGTGAGGCTTGATGATGCGAGCAGCTCCATGGATCTTATTCTCATTCAGACGGGCGAAAGGGTCTCAGGCTGGGGAAATCTCAACGAGCAGAACACCAAGCTTCCTCTCATCGCCACGGGAACTGCATCTGAAAATTCCATGACTCTTGATGTGAAGACCGTGGTAGGCGAGTATGTCAACAAGATAGACAAACGTTTCCAGCTCAATTTGGTAAAGTCGGATAGAACCATCTCTGGAAACTATCAGGCCTACTTGGGCGAGGATCTGACTAGCACCGGGAATGCTACAGCGAGCAGATTTGCATCGTAGATCTGGAAAATGGGGGTGCAGCAATTTGAAGACCAAGATGGTAATTTTGATCTTGATGATCGCGGCTTTGCTCACGTTTCAGGCATCTGCTGGATGTGGCAGGTGGGTAGTTCGCGAAAACACAGATTACCTGGAGGATCCGCTCTTCAACGAAGCTGTGGAGGACTCTACAGGACCCAATGCCACAGCAAATGTCGCTGGCAAGACGAATAATGATGAAGGCAATGTAACAACAGCCGAAGAGAAGGCGAACGCCATCGATATAGCTGGAAAATGGAGGTTTAAGCTTCAGTCTGACCCGGAGGGCGCTCTCGATCTGATACTGATTCAGTCGAACGATCGACTTCAAGGTTACGGGACGCTAGCCGATAGAGGATCTGGGATCCCTGCCACGGCAACTGGCATCATATCAAAGGATGCAGTAAGCCTGGACGTCAAGCTGAGCCGGGATAAGAAGGATTACAGGCTGGATCTGATGCTTGTCAACGACACTTTAGAAGGCAGCTACGAGCTTTATGAGGGCGAGAGGCTCGCTCTAAAAGGCAATGCTACTGCCAACAAAGCTGCGGCTTGAAGAATATTCACATCAAGCCCGTCCCAGAGGGTTTTCCACGAATCAGGAAGCTTTGCTCCGTTTGGAGCATGGGAGAGTCACTCAAACTCAATCGTTCCCGGAGGCTTTGGTGTCAGGTCGTAGACCACCCGCGCAACCGTTGGAATCTCGCCAGTGATTCGGCTGGAGATTCGCCTCAACACGTCCCAGGGCAGCTCCATCACATCTGCCGTCATGGCATCTCGAGAAGAGACGGAACGAACAGCAACAACCCAACCGTAGACGCGGTTGTCGCCCTTGACGCCTGTAGCCTTTCCAAGGATTGCTGCAAAGGCCTGCCACGGGCAGAATTTCATTACTTCCTCCTCCACGATGGCATTCGCCTTGCGGACGACATCTAGCTTCTCTTTTGTGACCTCGCCGACGATTCGCACTGAGAGGCCAGGACCTGGGTAAGGCATCCTCTCGCTGATCTCCTGGGGCAGGTCAAGGGCTCTTGCCACCTCGCGCACCTCATCCTTGTAAAGATCTCGCAATGGCTCAACCAGGCACTTGAACTCCATGCGGCTCGGCAGGCCTCCCACATTGTGATGAGACTTGATGCCCCCTTCGGACTCTATTCTGTCTGGGTATATGGTGCCCTGAATGAGGCAGTCTCCACCAATCTTGCGTGCCTCCTCTTCGAATACCCGGATGAATGTCTCGCCAACGATCTTTCTCTTCTCTTCAGGATCTGTGACGCCTTTTAGGGCCTCCAGAAACCTATCATGGGCATTGACGCGCACAAGGCCTATGTCCTTGAAGAGATGCTCTATCCGGTCCGACTCGAACTGCCTCATAAGCCCAGAGTCAACGTAAACCGGAACCAGCCTCTCTCCCAGAGCACGATAGGCCAGCATGGCGCAAACGGAGCTGTCCACACCGCCTGACAGGCCAATGATTGCGCGCCCCTTTACTTCGCGCCTGATCTCGGCTATTGCATCTTGAATAAAACGTTCAGCATTCATGACCATAGTGGAAAGGCCAATTTCCAGGATTTTAGGCTTGCGGTTATGCATCTAGATAAGTTCAATATGACCTGCAGATGAAAAATAAGAATTTAAGCGATGACTGACACGTGTATATTAGCGGGATTAGGAGAGTGGCCTCACCGCTTAAGACCTCCTCTTGGGAGGGCTCCCTCCGGCCCTCCCGACACCAATGAAATGCCGCTCTTGTTCATGCCTCTGAACTTGGCTCCTGCCATCCTTGTATGGGCAGACAGCAATCCAGACCATCATCCTGCGATCTTGTGCTTTTATTTGACCACTTTGCCCGGGCCTCATTCGTGAGGGTAAACTCACCAGAAAAGCGCTGGTCTGCTATAACATTGCTCCACTTGGACGTTCGATCAGCACTGCCAGCGAAGTGAGCATATGTCTCAAGGAATGATTGGGATTTGGCCAGCTGAAGGCGAGAGCTGAGATTTAGGAATCTACCCTGATAGTATCTGTCAAACCAGTGAATGTCCCGAACTTCGTTCTCTCCTCTAAGGCTGGCAAACCAGGCGCCTTGTATCGAGATTGAATCCTGCAGGAGACTGACAGCACCAAGCGAGCCGTTGATATCCCGATAAACAGAGATGCTCGAGGGAGAATAAGACAGAGTGTCCCTGCAGCTGTACAGCCCTGATCCGTGCTCGCTGTATTCCAGAATGGACCCTTCGATCTCCCTTACAGCAGTTGTGGCAGATGCACTGAATTTGAACTCGCCTGCATCGATGGTAACGCTGTTTGTAACTGGATAGCTATCGAAGTTGGTGGAAAGCGTCCCGCTCGCAAATGTGTATCCATTGCCGTAGACCTCACCTCTTATATTTGCTTTGCAGGCGTGTCTTCTCGTCTTTACCTTTACTATTATCTGGCCGTGGGCCCCTGGTGGCAACTGATGAAAGGTCCAAACGTTGTTGGTTCCAGAATCAGGTGCCGGATTCGCTTCCAGGAAAAGTGTGCGCGGATCATACTCTTCGCTCACAACCACATCAGTGGGCACTAAGTTATTATTTCCATATGTTATGGTATATGTGATCTGACCCCCAGGACTGACAGACTTGGGGCCTTTTTTTATTTCTTCGTCTTCAAGGGGCTCGAAACTGATTATCTGATCGCCCAATTTGATGTAATCTATATAAACAGAGGTCCGCGGCACATTCCCATCCTTGTAGATGGTGATATACAGCCTGACTATGCTCTTGCCCTTCAGGCGCTCCCGACATTCATCCAGGCTCCCTGCAGGGAATGCTTTGTCGCCGTACTTCTCGTAAATCAGATCGAATCCGTCAAGCTCATTCCATCTGGAGGAGGACATTTTCAATTCAGACCATGATTCTCTCAATGAGCGAAGCCTGGCGTCCCCAGGGCTATCGCTATCCCAACCACCATCGCCATCGCCGTCCAAAAATAGCTCGAGCTGCAAATTTCCATTGCCAGATTGAGGATTCAACCACATGCTAAACTGATTCAAATCCTCCAGGGAAAGTGGCTCGTCCATGGTGATGGAAATCCGGATATAATTCCCGTTGCGGTCAACTGAAAGCAATGCCGAGGAGGTGCCATGAAAGCTCTCGTCCTCTGAAATGGATGAATCTCCGTATTTAGACTTGCCTAGATGGTAATCCAATTCAGTCAGCGCGGATGCCTTCATCATCCAGATA
>JAUCQD010000132.1 GCA_030372945.1 Methanothrix sp.
CTGGACGCTTTAAAAAGATGTGTGCCTCAGTTGAGCAACATAATCGGCACAGTCCAGTGCAGGCCGCCTGAGGGGCTGTACAACTTTGGCGGCTTCACGGATGGCGATCGATGTGTCTTTCTGGCCAGGGAGCTTGGCGCCGCCTTCATACGGCTCGTGGGCTTCGACTTCGAGGATTTGAGCGTCACGCCGCGCAAAAGAAAGAAGCTGGCTTGGGCAAAAAAGCTGATAGACCTGGCTCTAAGCTAGCGCCTACAGGGATGTCTGAACTAGCTTGAGGATTCTCTTCAGAGCCTGCGCTGCCACATCCTGTGCATCCCTGCTTGCATCTATCAATACAAAGCGTCCTGGCTCAAGCGAAGCCAGCCGCCGGAAGTTTTCGTTTACGCTTCGCAGGAATTCAAGTTGCTCGAACTTCTCCTTCTCCCGACGGAACTGCATCCTCTTCAATGCGAGGGCCGGGTCCAGGGCAAAGAACAATGTCAAATCCGGGGTCATATTCCATGGGGCATAAATGCTCCTGATCCACTGAACGGGATCTGGAACTATGCCTTGCAGCGTCACACCCTGGTAGGCAGCAGTGGAGTCGGCATATCTGTCGGATATGACTATTGCGCCCTCTTCGAGAGAAGGGCCTACGAGCCTCGCCAGACGATCGGCATGATCTGCCATAAAAAGAAATAGCTCTTCCATACACCTGGATGGAGAAGATCCGGGTCCATCAGAAGAGAGCCTAATCCTCAGAATCTTTCCGGCTTCGCCTCCTGTGGGCTCAGCAGTCAATACCAGGCTCCGTTCAGGCATGATCTTCTGAAGTTGGGATGATATGTGCTTTGCAGCGGTGCTCTTTCCTGAACCATCTATGCCTTCAAGGGTTATGAGCAGGCCTTTCACACTCAAGGAACTGAGAAGGAAGGATAATTAAGCTGTCGCCCGATACTAACTCTGGCACATCATCCTGTGGATTTTCCGCAAAGTCAGTCCAGTAACCCTCGCAACGGGCGTCTGTACCGCACTTGGGTTGTCTCATGGTCATTGGTAGACAAAATTCGTCAATATCCTACCACAAGGACCTATCAATGCGGCCTGTAGTCCCTTTCTTGCACCGACACTCACAGCAAAACAACGTCTGAACTCGTGTCAGCCCTCTAAAGGGACAACGATAGAACTCCGTTATGTTTTATATACCTTTCTCATGTATGTGGCGACGGCGCCCAGTAAGCTTTAAGTTGGAGTTCTACATTAACAATGCTGAGGTGCTTCGTTTGACCGACAAGATCTATGTAGTAGGGCACAAAAGTCCGGATACCGATTCTGTAACCTCTGCAATAACCTACGCTAGACTGAAGAACGCCCTGGGAATGAAGGAGGCTGTTCCAGCTGTGGCTGGAGACCTTAATAACGAGACCAAATTCCTGCTGGATTACTTCAAAGTTCCATATCCAGAGAAGCTAACCGATGCCAGTGACAAGAAGGTCATCCTAGTTGATCACAATGAGATGGCTCAGGCAGTGGACAGGCTCAATATGGAGAACATCCTCGAGGTAGTGGACCACCACAAGATCGGCGGCCTTGCCACAGGCAAACCGATATTCTTCCTCAACGAGCCTGTGGGCGCAACGGGCGGAATTATCGCGAATCTATACGAGCAGAACAATGTCCCAATCAGCAAGGAGATGGCAGGGCTGATGATGGCTGCCATCCTCAGCGACACAGTGCTATTCAAGTCGCCAACATGCACTCCGCGCGACAAGGCGGCTGTGGAGAAGCTTGCCAAGATCGCGGGCGTAGATCCCATGAAGTTCGGAATGGAGCTGCTCAAGGCAAAGAGCGACATCTCATCGAAGTCAGCAAAGGATATCCTTATGGGCGACTTCAAGAAGTTCGACTTCTCCGGTACCAAGGCAGGGGTCGGCCAAATCGAGGTCATGGACCTGGCAGATCTTGCTCCCAAGAGGGCGGCGATCCTGGAGGAGATGAACAAAATGAAGGATGCAGAGAAGCTGGACATGATTGTGCTCATGCTTACCGATGTCATGAAGGAGGCCAGCGATCTTCTATTCGTGGGCAGCCCAGCTGCCGCTGCAGGCTTTGAGAAGGCATTTGGAGGCAAGATCTCTAACAACTCCATCTACAAGGAGAAGTGCCTGTCAAGAAAGAAGCAGGTGATTCCTCCACTAGAGGGCGCTTTCAAGAAGTAAAGACGCGAAGGTGACAGCAGGCCACCTTCTATATTTTACCGGTGCCTTTATCTCACGCCCTCCTCTATTCTACCTTCGATATCCAGAAAGGCCGACCTCAGCTGCTCCTTTTCCTGCTCTGTAGCTCTCCAGTAGCCGCGTTTCTCCGCCTCCAGCAGGCGCTTCACCACCTCAGCTGCAGCATATTGGTTGTTCTTGATAAGCTTCTCTTGCATCTCCCTGTCGAAGATGTAGCGTTCGGCAATGGCGGACCAGATCCAGTCCTCAACTGCATGCGTTGTAGCTGCCAAGCCCAGCATGTTCTCAACCCTGTCTGCAACCTGCTGTGCTCCGTGGAATTCGTGCTCGAGCATGGCGTTCGCCCAGCGAGGATTGAGCAGCCTGGTCCTTGCACCACGGGCGATGGCATCATTCACATCTTCTGTGCGCACGACCTCCTCAGTGGTATCTGAGATGAGCATCTTCGGCCAAATCCCACGCTCCTTTTGCACCGCCCTTGCCAGCCCGCCAAAGAACTCGTAGTAGTGATCGAGGTCTATGATCTCGCGATCAGTGGTGTCTCGAACCTGAGAGACCAGCTCAATCCTCGCCAGGTTGCATCTGTAAAGGACTTCGCTTTTCACTGCATGAAGGTTCTCTGCATAAAGGTGATCCATTGATTTGATGAAGACCTCTGCTAGCTCGTCTTCCGTCTTCCAGACGGAGTCCTCTACCAGCGGCAACATTCTCGTGCCGTACTCTCCTGCCTTGGGCCCGAAGATCCGACCATTGGCCATCCGCTGGATCATCTTCTCATCCAAACCAGATGCAATAAGTCTCTCCAGGTTTTCGAGAGAGTGCTTGCGCACGAAGTTCATCTCAACAGGCTCGTCGAGGGCAGCAACGAGATTGAAGGCTTGATCCAACATGAGGACTACGTTTGGGAACATGTCCCGGAAAAAGCCACAGATGTTCACCAGGCAGTCGATCCTTGGCCTCCCCAGCTCCTCGAGAGGCACCACTTCCAGGCGAGATGACCAGGCGCCATAGTCCCTGACGATGCTAACTCCAATGTAGCTGAGAATCTGGCCCACAGACTCTCCGCCAGTCTTTGTGGTCTCAAAGCCCCAAAGGATCGCTCCTACTGTCTCAGGGTATGATCCTTCCCTCTCCAGATATGCTGAAATTGTATTTTGCGCAATCTCAGCACCCCGCTCGACTGCCGTTTGAGTGGGAATGCGACTGGGATCGAACTGAGTCAGATTCCGGCCAGTTGGCAAGATCTCTGGGTTACGGATGGCGTCCCCTCCTGGGGCAGATTCGATGAAGCCCATCTGCAATCCCTGCAGAAGACTCCTGATCTCATTATCGTTGCCTGAATACTTCTCCAGGAACTGCAGGCCCGAGACGAGGCTCTTCTTCATCTCCTCTTTCGCAGCTGATGGCAGGCCGCTTGCCTGCAGGGCGGCATCCACCGACTCATCCATACAAATTTGAGCCAACTTCGAGGCAAGATGGTCGATCTCATCCAGATCGCGGACAAAATCCCTCTTGTTCCTGAGAGCAAGATCATAATCAATCCCGCGTTCCTCAGCCAATATGCGGTTCAAAGACTTGCAGCCATTCCGGTCGTACCTCATGATGAACGTCAAGAAGCTCCTCAAATCGGCTTGGTCATAATTTGCGCCCAAGATGTGAAGGCCCTTGGGGATTATTCTGCGTTTCATCTCATAGAGCTCTTCGTGGATCGCCTCCAAATCCCTGCCTCGCAGGTTAAGCGCTACTGCCTTTTGCAGTATCTTCTCTTTGGCTCGTTCTTCTCGCATGGGATCGATCAAACTGGCCTGGCTGTGCTCATCTATCAACTCCTCCAGCTCAGCGTAGCCCTCATAGAGGTCTGATGTTGTGTAAGGAGGGGAATTGTAGCCGATTGTGGTTGCATAAAGCCTACGCTTGGCGATCACCACTTCCGAAGTATTTACAACATGGTAGAAGTAGAGATGTGGCAGCGAGCCTATGAGCAGATCTGGGAAGCATTCTGCGCAAAGACCTATCTCCTTTCCCTTAGTGAACTCAGCAAGGCCATGCGTTCCCACATGGAGGACGGCGTCTGCCTTCCAGAATTTTTCCAGCCAATGGTAAAACGCAATGTACTGATGATGAGGTGGCCTGGTCTTGTCGTGAGAGGCTTTTGCCAGGTCTTCTTCGCCAAGAGGCGGTCTTGCTGGCTGAATGCCGATGAAGACATTTCCAAGCTGCACCCCTGGAATCAGGATCTTTTCATCTGCTACCATCACATCTCCAGGAGGCACCCCCCAGGAGTCGACAACATCACAACGCATGCTCTCTGGAAGGGAGGAGAAGAACCGTAGGTAATCATCCTGTCCCAGGCCGAAGCTGCTCGCGAGAATACCATCCGGACGGTGCCAGAATCCTGAATTGAAAAGGCCCCTTTCCTGGAATAGTTCGTGCAGGGCCTTCTTCGGCAGGTCCACACAATAGCCTTCCTCCTTGAGCTTTTCCAGCAATCGCGAAACGCTCTTGAAGACATCCAGATAGGATGCCACGCCCAGGTTCTCCTCGCCAGGCGGATAGTTGTAGATGACGACAGCCACGCGCTTTTCAGAATTGTCCTTCTGCTTGAGACTAATCCAGCGTTTGATGCGCGAAGCAATCCTGCGGACGCGTTCCTCAATGGCTGCTACCTCCTGAGCTTCTAGGTCGCCAACAGAGACATCCCGCACACCGCAACATGGAATGGGCTCAACTGAGCCGTCCAGCTCAGGCCAGATCACTGCCATGATGGACTCAATTGGTGAGAGGCCAGTGTCCGACATTTTCCATTCATCGATCTTACGGCTGTACATGCATGCAGGCGTGAAGACCGGCACATTGAGATCGCGAAGAATTTGTCTGGTCAGACTGGGGTCTCCGCCCAGGGGCCCGCCGTTCAAGCGGAACCATGTCAGGTTGATCAAAGCATCCAAGACGGGATCTCCTTCATCAAAGAAGAATCTCCTCATGGCTCGGAGATTGTGGATGCCGTCTGAGAATACGGGTATCAGGTTATAGCCCTCAAACTCTTCGATGAGGGCTTTGAGGACTGGCTGGCACTGTTCAAAGTGCATGTTGCCGTAAAAGATGATGCCGATGGTGGGACGGCTGCTGTCATGCCCCGATGCGCGAGTGTAATCCTTCAGATCCCGAAAATATCCATACCTGGGATGATAGATTCCGAACTCTGGAAAAGGCTCAGGTTCACTTGGCCTGGGAAGATCGCAGTTCAGGTAATCCTTTAGCAGTAGCATCAGCAGGTTCCTGTAGTTCTCTTCTCCTCCATACCTCCAGTATCTGGCAAATCGCACATAGTTGCCGGCATCCTTCACAGGGCCCAGAGGTACCAGCCTTCCGGCCGTCTGCACCAGGCTCTCGGCCATGGAGATCTTCTTCCAGACCTCTTCCGGGTCGCGCGCTTCATCGTTCCTTATCTTCCCGGCAAGACTTTTTCCTCGGAAGGAGCCAAGACGTGTGATCTCCATCATCTTTCCCACAGGGGCCATGAGGTTGATCACTATGTTTCGTTCATCCTTCAGAGCTCTGTAGACGAGATCGACAGAACGTCCTGAACCGCGGATATCTACAAAGACGGCATCAGAAGAGCGCAAGTCTTGGAAAACTACATCATCTTTTACCTGTTCCTCGTCGATCTGACGAGGGTAGTAGACCTTCAACTCCAGCGAAAGATCAAACTCCTTTTTTAGTTGTTGTGCTGCCTTGGCAAGGCTCGATGTGGGCACAGTAGAGATGAACGTCGCCTTCATTCTCTTGTCAGCTCCTCGAAGGTGTCTCATTTTATTTTTTTAAAATGAAATCTCAGGACCCATCAGGAGACTGGATAGACCAGAGTGCCTCTTTTGCCAAGATCGTAGTCAAGTCCCTGAAACTCTGTGAGATATCTCTGATGAACTGCCTGAGGATCTAGGTCTTTGAACAGATCCGGGTGCAACCACTTAGCAAGATATGCCACTCCTATGAAATGTCTGCAACCGCTAAATGGCATGTAGGTCCAGAGGGGCGATGCGATCAGATACACCCGGCCCTCCTTTACTGCAGTAGTGTTCTGCAATTCGGGCCTGCTCATGATCTCTCTCCTCGTCTCCTCCAGCTTCCCTGTGTCGTCTGCATCGCGGAGGTCGTAGTCTTCGTCTCCCATGATGCGAATTATCACATCGGGATTGGCTGCGATCACATCTTCTGGATTGACCTCTTGGATTTCACCCTTGCCTGCAAAGATGCTTCTTCCCCCAGCCGACTCAATGGGAGGCACGTCGCTCGTGGAAGCACGATAGCGCTGATACTCGCCATAGACCAGTGGTCTCTCATTTTCGGGCAGATCCTTAACCTTCTCCTGGATAGATTCGAGGAAGCCGTTATAGAACGCAATGAACTTCTGGGCATCCTCCTGGTGCTCGAAGAGCTTTCCCAGCTTTTCCACCTCTTCGGAGTATATCTCTGGGCGGCTACAGGCAAAGCAAGCCACTGCAAGGCCCGCTCCATCTAGCTTTTCCAGAAGCGGCCCGATATACGCCCCGAAGGTGCCATTGCCAGATCCGGGATGGACCAGCACCAAGTCAGGATGAAGTTCAATTATCTTCTCGACATCAGGCTCGTAGAAGTGTCCTACGGTTGGAAGCTTGCTGTATTCGGGGAAGATAGAGTAGATCTCGATATTTTCCGGAGCGCCTATCACAGTGCTGCTCGGAACCTTCAACGTTCGAAGGGTCTCCAAATGATGAGAGAGCGTGCACACTACTGTCTTGATAGGTTGGTAAATTGTGACAGTTCTTCCTCGGGTGTCAGTTACTGTAATGGGATAGGCTTCATGGATGTGTTTGATCTCCGTCAAATTCTGCTCTGTGATGCTTCCTTTCGAGAATGCATCCTCTGCCTTCTTGACCTCCTCCGCAGAGACCTTCATATCCCCATCGATGTCTCCTGGCACTTTCTGCAAAGCCATAGCAGGGGTAAGGAGAAGGATAAGAACTAGCAGGGCAAATATCGATGGCTTTTTCACGGCCATTGTCAGTTCTCCTTCAAGCTACAGCAGTGATCTTGACCTGGGTGTCTTCGTAGGGTATTTCTGCAGGCTCTGCTCCAGGCCTGTTTGGTCCCATCACCAAGCCAAAGATGCTGTAATTTCCAGGAGTTGGGATTGTAGTTGAGTTCTGGAAGAGTGAATAGTGAGCCTCATCCGACTTAGTAACAATTATTGTTACGTTGCTTTCGTTTCCCGGTATTTGAACCTTGGCCTCTCCCATGTAATGCATCGCTCCAAGAATAGTCCTGTGGGCTGTCAGATTGTAGATGCCTGGTGCGAGATGGCTGAAATTAAAGGTGCCATTTGCATCGGTTTGAGTTATATTTGTGGCGGCATCTCTCGCCTCCAACTGAGATGCCGCGCACAGGGATATAACTGAGACAGAAAATACGAATAACAATGCTGCGCAGTGGATACCTCTGTTTTTCATAGTCATAATATCTCCTCTTATAAACACTTAAATATCAGTTATTTAGTGTTATTTAAGTATTTTGTGTTATTTGTCAAACATCCTGTGAAGCTTAACAAAGATCTAAAATGCCAATTTAATACGATCAGCAAAAGATTTATTACTATGTACGATAATGTTGTAGCCGTGGGCGAAAAGTGCAAAGGCCTCCTTTACCTCATCGCTCTTGCAGCGCTCACTTGCCAAAACCAAAAGAATGGATGATACGCCCTGGCCATACTGCCATTGGGCCGCTCAAGGGTTAGCGGCTCGGCTAGGGCGCTCCTCTTCTGAAACTCGAATCTATTTCATCGCATAATCTATTTCATCGCATTGTCAAGCATGTACTACACCGGGAGCGCGGCCCAAAGGCTACTGCGTCCCTTTAGGGCGGTGTGGCCGCGCGCAGTTCGATCTTCATCATATCTGTCTAATCTGATTAATTGCGACGAGGTCTCAGTGGTAAAACTTGACAATGTCAAGTTAAATTGGAAAATTCAGGGATCACGAGACAAAAGTGCGGAACGTCGGATATAAGTTTATCGCATCTTTGCCGACTACAGAGGTATTAATGCATAATGCGACTGGTGTCTCGTTTCAATGCCATCTAAATTTCGTTAAGGATTGGACTGCACCTTGTTCACTAGGCGGTGGTTGCCTCAAGTCGAACAAGGACACCATCTTTCCATGCCAAGAAGATATGCTACTCCAGCTATTGTAGTTCCAAAAAATACAACTCTTCTCTTGTGATACGATGCCTTCTCCAGTAGACCGTCGATGGTGCCATTGGCAATGGTGGATCCAGTTATCAAAATGAGCTGGCAGCGCTCGAACATCTCTGACGGGTTCATGCCGTCCAAAACCTTTATGCCGCAGCGCGTAGACCCTGCATCAGCCAGATCTGAGACCATCACTCGCCCGGCGCCCTGCACTCGCACCAATGCTTCCAGAAGCGCAGGCTGCATGCCTATGAGCCCGACATCATCCACATGTTGCTCTTTTATCCAATAGGCCATGCAATCCGCGCATCTCTTCGGCCCGTCGTCCTTGCAGTGCACAGTCTTGTCGATCAGGCCACGGTATCGGAGGACGGCATTGATAGTCGAGACCAGAACTGCACGCTCGAAGCTTCCGGCAAGAGGCATATCCAGCACATCTCTCAAAGTTCCCTTGAAGCTCCCTTTAGATGAGGTAAATGCCTGCCCGGCTACGTCTTTGTACACGGCCTGCATCAGAACTTCCTTTCCCCTTAGAATGGGAAAGTCATTTCGCCCCGGATCTCCAATGGCGTCCCTGGGACTCAAAGGTCGGCTCACTACCACCTCGCAGTTCAAATCCTCGAAATTCAGTTCTGCACAAAATCGCCTCTTTGCCTCTTGCAGCAGATCCTTCTTAACCATACCGGCCTCACTTTATCTTCCTGTTTTTCTGTTTCAACTTGATTTTCTAGTTGCTACCCTCTCGCCCAAATGGCACTTGGGAACCCCAGCTCATCACTTCATCAGGTTCACCTGTTAGCGCTATCTTACCTTTCTCAAGGAGGCAGGCCCGATCGCCGATGCATGAAACATCCCGAAGGTCGTGGGTAACGATGATGCTCGGGACGTTGCATGCATGAATCTTCTTTCTCAGATCCTTTCTCATGGCCGCCTGCTTTCGGACATCCAGCGCAGACAGCGGCTCGTCCAATAAAAGAAGATCCGGCTCGATGATCAATGCTCGCGCCAGGGCCACACGCTGCTTTTGGCCTCCGGATATATCAATGGCTTTGGCTTTCCTGATATCCCACAGTCCAGCTTCGTCGAGATGGTCCTTCACCAATAGCTCGATCTCGCGGCGCGATAGCCTGCGGGTTCTAAGCCCGAAGGCCACGTTGTCGTAGACGCTCATGTGGGGGAAGAGGGCATAGCTTTGAAAAACATACCCAATATTCCTCTCCTCTGGGATCATATTTACCTTCAGCTCTGAATCGAAGAGTGCCCTGCTGTCCAAAGCAATCCTCCCTGAATCTGGACATTGCAGCCCGGCGATGAGGTTGAGAAGTGTGGTCTTGCCGCAGCCGTTGTCTCCCACGAGCATGAGGATCTCTCCTTCGGCTATGCGAAGCTTAACCTGCAGATCGAAGTCTCGCAGCTTCTTCTTAACATCAATTTCTAACATTTTCATACATCCGGCGGGTGAGGGTCTTCACAATTACAATGACCAGGAAGGATATGATCACAAGGATCAAAGCCAGGCATAGCGCCACATCCAGGTCTCCTTGCATGGCTGTGTAAATGGCGAGCGGCATGGTCTGCGTTCGCCCCTGGAAGTTTCCGGCAAACATAATAGTTGCCCCAAACTCCCCTAGGGAGCGGGCGAAGGCCATGATGGCACCGGAGACCAGGCCGTTGAAAGCAATTGGCAAGATCACATGAAAGAATGTATAGATCCGAGATGCTCCCAGTGTGCGCGCTGCGTTCTCCATAGAGATGTCCACATCTTCAAAGCTCGTCCTTGCCTGGCGAATGTAGAATGGAGAGGAGACGAAGATCTGGGCTATGATCACAGCCAGGGTAGTGAAGGCTATGCTTATCCCAAGTCCATCCATATAATGCCCTACAATGCCCATTCTGCCAAAAGCCATAAGCAGGGCAATTCCAGCCACAGCAGGTGGCATGATCACAGGAAGGTCGATGAGCGAATCTGCTATCTCCTTTCCAGGGTAGCGGAATCTGGCGTTGATGTAGGCCAGCGGCGTTCCCAGGAGAACCACCGTCACGGTGGTAACGGCGGAGGTGGATAAGCTGAGCCTCAGGGCGTCCACCACCATTGGGTCATGCAGCGTCTGGACTACTGTATCCAGGGGATTTTTGAGTAAGAGAGATGCCACTGGGAGGGCTATAAAGCCCATTGTCAGGAGCATGAGCAGGGCAAGCCCTGCTTTTAAAACCTTGCCCCTCCACAACCCATTCAACCTCGGGTTCTGGATGATCTCGCTGCACACTCTGGCAGCATCAGTCTTAAACCGGTTCGAAATCATCTCTCAGTCACAGGGATGAATCCATATTTATCTAGTACGGCCTGACCCTTCTCCGACATCAATACATCGATGAAGGCCTGCGCATCATGAGGGTATTTGGATTGTGATAGCACGCCTACAGGGAACTCGCCTTCTATATTGTATCTGTCAGGAATAAGTATCCTTGTAATCTTCCCCACCATTTGAGGGCTGACGTCGGAGATGAAAGCAAATCCAGCATCGGCTTCGCCCATAGCAACCTTGGAAACGATGCGGTTTACTGTAGTCTCCTGGGAGACGACATTGGCCAGGACCGACTCCTTATACCCGGGGCCATATTCCGGGTCCATAGCA
>JAUCQD010000133.1 GCA_030372945.1 Methanothrix sp.
GAAGTTTTTTCAGGACATCAAGATCATCAAGAACTCTATTAACCTTTGCGAGTCCTTTGTGGGCTTTATGCTCTTCGTGGTTGAAAACAGTTATCCGATTCCAATCATCCAGATTATCAAGCATCCAAAAGGCGACAACCACCATGACCATTGCAATCATCCTCGGTACCCGTCCGGAGATCATCAAGATGGCTCCGGTGATCCGCGAATGCCAGCGCCGCGGCCTGGACGGCAGCGTGATCCCCACTGGTCTCTGCTCTCGCCTGATGGATTATCTTTGATATGGTTTTGTCCTTTAGGTGTGTAGTCCTTTAGGAGAAAGCTATTTAGCCTTTAAAATCCTGTTTACAGTGGAGTCGTATGCGGTTTAAGGTCATTATCAGCAATGGAGAAGATGGCTGGCTCGTTGTAGAATGCCCCTCTCTGCCAGGTTGCGTCTCACAGGGAAGAACCGTTGAAGAAGCCCTGGAAAACATCAAGGATGCTATACAGGGTTGCCTGGATGTGCTTGGCGATAGAACCCTGATCAAAGACAGCGAAAGGATAGTAGAAGTCGAGGCTTAATGTCCCGGCTGCCCTTGGTCTCTGGAGCAGAAGCAGTTAAAGCGTTTAATAAAGCTGGATGGTATCCCGCCAGGCAGACCGGAAGCCATCTAATTATGATCAAGCAAGGCTCTATGGTTACACTTTCAGTACCCATGCATAGCGAAATTGACAGGGGAACACTAAGAAAGCTGATAGGTCTTGCCGGGCTTTCTGTAGAAGAGTTTTTGGAGTTATTGTAGGATTTTTTTGGATCTCTCATTGAATTCGTCTTGCGGCCTGTAAATCTCTCGTCTCTTTTTTTCATGTTAGAGCATCACGATTTCACCACAGAGGCGAGAGAGACACAGAGACGCGCAATCTTCCTTATTAGTCGTCTCCGTCCGTTCGTCCTCTGTGTGCTCTGTGACTCTGTGGTATAATTTCGTAAACCACCAGGACTCAGTTGCCGCCAACAGACCCAGCTTAACAGAGAGGGGTAGCTATCAATCTACGATTATTAACCACCGCATCAATAAACTGAGGCAAAATCAGACATGACCATTGCAATCATCCTCGGGACACGGTCGGAGATTATCAAGATGGCTCCGGTGATTCGGGAGTGCCAGCGCCGCGGCCTGGATTACAGCATCATCCACACCGTCCAGCACTACTCCTATGAGATGGACCGGATATTCTTCGAGCAGCTTGAGCTCCCGCAGCCAGATCATAATTTAGATGTGGACTCCGGCAGTCATGGCGAGCAGACCGGGCGGATAATGGCCGGAGTCGAGCGCGTGCTGATGGCAGACAAACCAGAGGTTGTCCTAGTGCAGGGAGACACAAACACGGTTATGGCCGGCGCGCTGGCTGCGGCCAAGCTGCACATCAAGGTTGGCCACGTTGAGGCCGGGCTACGCTCCTACGACCGCAGCATGCCAGAGGAGATCAACCGGGTTGTAGCAGATCACATTTCCGATTATTGTTTTGCG
>JAUCQD010000134.1 GCA_030372945.1 Methanothrix sp.
ATGTTGAGGTAGTGAAATTGAGATCGATATTAATAAGCTCTATTTTATTAGTGCTACTGTGCTGTGTGACTGTGAACGCCCATGAGACATTCATCAGGCCCATCTCCGGATGGGCAGAGGTTGGCGATGAGGTCTATTTGCCCATTGGAAGCGGCCACAATACATCATCCGCAGAGCTTCCCGAGGGCTTTGCTTTTGTCAAGGTCATAAGCCAGACAGGAACTGTATTGAACCATACTCTGGATGAGAAGACAGCAACACAAGGCTTCTGGAAGTTCTATGATTTCGATGTGGACGAACCAGGCCTGTACATCATCGACATCTACCATACTGAAGGGTCATGGACACACTTCATCACCAATCCTCCAGCGACCGGCTACTGGGAGCACAAGTCTGCAGATGAGATCAATTGGACGGAGCTGAACACAACCGGCTGGGCCAGCGACTGGTATGTTGAGAGGTCTTATCCCAAGCACTGCTATGGCAAAGCCTTCGTAGCAGCTCCTGGTGCCGACTTTTCACTGGCATCCAAGCCCATTGGCCAAACACTGGAGATCGTGCCGCTGGACAACATAACCACAGTTGGAGATGGCGATTTCGAGTTCCAGGTGCTCTACCAGGGCAAGCCCTTCGATAACATCACAGTGACAGCTGAGCGCGTCGGCAATGACACAAAGCTGGAAGCGGTGACTGACAAGGATGGCAAGGTCACCCTTAACCTCAAAGATCCAGCAGAGATCACAGAATGGCTGATCAGGGCTGATACAGGCATGGACACCCGCGTTGTCGAGGCCAAGGATCTGCCAAGGGGCAAGGACTCCAAAGAGAAGAGCTTTGTTGGACCTGTCCACAGAGCGGCCCTCACTCTGAGAAACGATTACGTCAAGCCGATTGAGTGAGGAGATTTCTCCTCCAAATTTTTTGCGATCAACCCTTCGGTGTGTGAAAAATGTTGCTGAAACTTCATTTTAATCAGTCGGCAGTGTTGACCATTTGCGCTCTGATGCTGCTATGCAATTTGGCTGCTTCAGATGCAGGATCTTCTGAATCGAAATCCGAATATGTTCTTCACATCTTCGGCAACGCCAATCTGGATGGGACCATAGATTCATCTGACATTGCAGCCATTAAAAGCATGATCGATGGAGAGCAGAATTCCACCGATCTGGCTGATGCAAACTTCGACGGAAAGATCGATGAAGCAGACATCACCCAGGTGGAGAGGATCATCAACGACACCCAAACCAGCCTGACCATTTTAGACGGCAATGGAAAACCGGTGACAGTAAACCAGCCCATTCAGAGGGCAATAGTGGAGCACCTGGACAATTCAGAGATGATGATGATCCTCGACAAGACGGATGTAGTGGTGGGCATAGATCTGGCAATGTCCAAATCAGAGAAGGAGTTTCCGGTGCTGTCTAAGAAGACGAGCGTTTCTGGATTTTCTCCAGTCAAAGACCCGGACTATGAGCTGGCGCTCAGCCTGAAGCCCGATCTTCTCCTAACGTTCTCAAATAAGACGGAGGAGAAGGCCAAGAACCTCCCAGGGGTACCAGTGGTATTCGCCGGCCTGTATTACCCGGATCTCATCAATCCACAGACATCCTCATTCACAGATGCTGTGCATAAACTGGGATATATCATGGATGCCAGGGCAAAAGCCGAGGAGTACATCAACTGGCATGTCGCGAAGATAAATGAGATCAAGGCCTATACTGAGAGCATGTCTGCAGAAGAAAAGCCGACAGTGCTAATAGCAACTCTACCAAAAGATGGAGATAAGTCGGTCTTCACTTATGCCAAGATAGATACCTTGAGCCAGATGGTCTCCCTGG
>JAUCQD010000135.1 GCA_030372945.1 Methanothrix sp.
GACAGGAACACAGGAAGCTGGGGCTGATACCCGAACTCGTCCCCGAAAACGAAGGGAGGGATGCCGGCAAAAGATGTGTCACACCCAAACCGGCGATTACGTCACACTAGAAACCGGCGTTGACAAAGCCCAGCAGATTCATCAGTGCCGATCTGTCCCGAAAGGCGAAGAACTCTGCGTCATTCTCCGGGTTCTCCGCTTCACTGCAGTCATCCCTCAGCCGCGAATCCGTTTCGCATGGAGGCTCGTCCGTCTGCCCGAAGGCGACCGGATCCATCTTCCGAGCGATAACGGACTGGCTCTCGGACAATCCCGACTCCCGACGATGGGCTGAAATCCACCCATCTAGCGTTCTGGTGCTCCATCCGCACTATCCATGCGGAGAACACCGTATCACACGACGACACCTCAGGACGCATCATCCCTGCTCTCTCTGCTTTTAATCGGGAACTTTTAATAGGGCAACCGGAGTGTTTTCATTCGGAACGTGGCGATATATAACGATTTCTTGCAGCATTGTCAAGGGGATGCGCCTTCGACTTCAAATCATTGCTGCCACTATGCTTATCGCAAAACGCTCAAATGATATGCTACTGTCTACAGAAAGTTGAAAGTGCACTACTTCTCTGAAGTGAAGTAGTATGAATCATGCCTCCTTTCAAGTTCAGTATCAAATGGATTGGACTAGAATGCTTCGATTACACTAGATCATCCTGATAAAAGTAATAGCCTCTTGGCTGTAGTGGACATCATGTATGATTAAGGAAGAAAGTGAGGATCAGAGTGATGCCATCCTGGTTCTTCAGGGTTATGTAGCTCCATGTTTCTGAGATAACTATCATATTAGGAGCAGCGCTTACTCGGGTGTTGTCAGAATGGGCGCTGAGAAGTTCAATCAGAGGACGGGTCTGAATGCCAAGGGATCATTCAAACGGCTCAGAGGAAGCAATCGCTCTTTTCGACGCACTTTCATCTACTCTTGAGGAAGACGCAAATAGTGCTTTGGAGTTAGCAAAAAGAGATCCATCCCAGTTCAATCTCAGGCAAGCGCATAGAACTGTGTTTACAGCAATTGAAGGATTAGTTTCACTGTTAAAGGATCAAGTCCTTGCCTTGTTCCCGATGAACAGAGGTTATTACACTGACGCAGAGGTTGCGCTACTTCGAGAGGAGGCATTCTACCTTAATGGGAAAGGTGATGCGATTACTCGCGACTGCTTTTTAAGGCTTGAGGATAACCTTAAATTCGCCTGGAAAATGTACTTTCGTGAAATTCCGTTCGAACCAAGTCTTTGTTTTTCTGGACCTTGTTGGGCATCGTTTCAGCAGGCATTAAGAAAAAGAAACTGCGTTACTCATCCTAAATCGACAAATGATCTGAACGTTACAGCTGATGATTTAACAACACTCGAAGTAGCCTACTCCTGGGTTAGGTGTACTACAACAAGAAACTCCGCTAAAGCAATAATAACTATGCGAGGCGTGTTGTTTTCCCCTATTCTAAGTGACTTGCCAGTTGACCTTTCGGTTTGGCTTACTGGTCTACAGATAAATGGCACTATTCCTCGTAAGATTACGCCTGTCGAGCTTGAAGAGTTACGGGGCAAGGGCAACTCGCTTCAATCACAAATAGAAACTCTTGTTAATAAGGACTTAGTCGTCGAACAGGGAGAGGATATCTCTCTCACACAAAAGGGAGCAACCTTCATAGATTGGCTAAAAGACAGATTCAAGTGAGCTTCCATTGTTACCTAGGTATATGACTATTGTCTATGTATTGCGATTGTTCTAAAGTCAGGGTACAACGTGACTGTATCCACAAGACGATTCCCCATGCTTATACCTCCTGTGCAGCCTCTCAGCGTTGTAGTACACCAACCATCCGTCCAGATCCCGGCTGCATAGCCTCCAATGCTTGATGTAGTCGAGCTCCAGGTAGACCTTGTAGGGATCCCGATCAGTCCCGAAAACTCCAGACGTTGTCTGTCATGAAGGCCCCCACATCCAGTTCTCGATCCTCTTAAAGACATAGCAGCTAGGTGAACTATCGAATGGTTCACATCTTTGGCCACTGCGACCATATCTTGCCGTCCAGTTCGCGGCCGTTGGCCTTCCGGTTCACACCGCCCCACTGCTTGAAGAAGAAGGGCACTTCAGAGGCTACTGCTAGATCACGGAGCTTCAGAGCCCAATCTGGCTTCATTGGGCGTGCTCCGGGACCTGATTCGCCACCCACGATGACCCAATCGATGCCTTTGATGCTAAACCTGCTAATAGGACCAAGCAGAGGCTCGAATGAAACAAACTTCAACTTCGCCGAGGACTTCTTCAGACAGTCGATTCTACAAAGATGCTTGGAGAGCTCGACCGACACTCCCATCCAGATATTCGGAACCCAGGGTAGTCTGTCATTGAGCTCGAGAAGTCTATCTGGCCGCTTTGTGAGCACCTGAAAGGTGTGCCTGGGGGTTTCGGTCATCACCTTAAACACGTCGAGGATGAACTCGTCTGGAACCTCCTCGTGGAAGAGGTCGCTCATCGAGTTTACAAAGATCATCCTCGGTTTCTTCCAGGACAATGGTATCGCCAATGTGTCCCGGTGGAGTGTAACAGAGAAGCCATTTCGGTAGGCTTTCATGCCCATGAAGCAGAGTCGCCCCGCAAGACGCTCAGCGTAGCAGTGAAGGCAGCCTTCGCTTACCTTGGAACACCCTGTTACAGGATTCCAGGATGCTTCTGTCCATTCGATCGATGTTAATCCGGCCATTCTACCTCTGAGGAATAATACAAACGTATGTTTGCTTTGTCAACTCTTGAACTCAATCGTAATTCCTCTTGGAAAGGAGTTTGCACGGCGCTTCGTTCCATCATTTTTTATCGTGCTAACAACAATTTCTCTCTTTTCTTCCATGATCTTGAGGGCTTTTCGACAATGAGTTTCAGTGAAAGCTGTCTCTTCCGATGTGAACTTCAGGACTTTATCGGAGAGGACAGTCTTGCCATGAAATGATTGCTTCAGATCCTGACTTAAATAGACTTCTGTCATGACTCCAGGGGCGAAAAGGACACATTGTTCTGGATTGGTTCGGTCAGAAAACCTGAACTGCCCAGAGGGATCGAGTTTCCACATGGCCTCCTTCATCTTGCTAAACCCTAAAGAATTATTTGTTGCGAAGAAGAGGAAATACAGCAGCCGATCAGCACGGTCATGCATCGAAAACGCCCTCACATACTTAGCTGCGGTACAAAGCCTCTGCTTATATGTCTCTTGGATGAGATTCACTCTGCCACGGAATCCGCTCTCAAGAATTATTTGCGCAACTCCCTTTTGTCCGAATGCCTCATCAATGTGCGCCCTTATACTGTCATCGGGATGCTGAAGAAACCTGTTAATCGCATCGGCCATGAATGTTATAAACACTTCGCTATGCTGTTGCTGTAAGATCTGATATACCTTCGCAAAAGGAATCCCAGAGAAGCCAAATGGGTCGATCATCACCAGCTTTGGGATTGACTTATGTTGATTGCTAGGAGAGAACTCGTCCATCAAACCAAGGATTTTGTCTGAGAACTCCCCAACGACAACTTGTGTATCGAACGTTCTTGAACGATTGTGCAACTCGACCTGGCGACAAAGCTCTTCTGCGCGATCAATTCGCTCTTCAATAAATCTGAATCTGATAATTGCTTCTTTCGGAATCCCACCATGTTCCTCTGCCACAGATAAGGCAACTATCGGCGATCCAGGTTCTCCTCCTTCATAGATACCTGGACCTGAGAATCCATCTATGAATAAGAGCTCATTGAAATAGCTACTAACTATCGGCATCCATGCCGATAGATACTGTTTTAGCAAAAAGTGTTTCGCCTGTGTATGAGGCTCGATCTTCCAAATTACATTGGTCGGTACTGTCACATCAATCACCTGCTTCTAGCTTTTGGCGATATCCCAGACTAATAGGTACTTTTTCATGAATGTCATCTAGTAAGGGGTCGATCAACCTTCTCTTGATCTCCTCGGAGCTTTCTATCTCATTGAGGGGACAAGCTAATGATCGAGCCTTCTTCATCCCTTCGATCGGTAGTAGCTTATGATGTCGCGCAAAGAAAGAAACATCCTTCTCGATAAATGCGTCCATGTTAGATTCATTTCTTATATACAGGCAGAAACATAGATTCCTAGGCCATAACCTCAGATACCCATCTTTCGATGAGTCGTAAACATAGTACCCACATGCAATCATTGGATGCGAGAAAACGATTTCGGGAAGATCATATTGGTAATCAAGAATAACCGTGAGGAATGTTACGACTCCAGGACAATCATTGTTTCTATATAGCTGGTAAATAACTGATGGTATCCATCTACTAGGGACTGTAAGCAAGTCAGAATGCTCTATAATGCAAGAGTTACCTTTCACTGATGAACACCAGCCATAACCGAGATTCTGGCATGACCTGAGCATCGATGATATTTCTTCATGGAAGTGCTTCCACTCACGAAGGCTTGTAATGATCGGATCCGAGGCTGCTAACACTCCTACTTCCTTCCCGGAGTTATTCCTTCCTTGAAGATCGATGCCACATCCATAGTATTCTATGAAACGCGGGTGTACTAAACCCATGAAACCCCGTTAAATGAAGACGTACTAGTAGTTTCAATAGCAGTTCTAGATCTTTACAAGGGTTTGATTTGAGTGTCTCATTCAGAATTAGTTCAAGGTGACGCCAAGAAAGCCAGAGCACATCTGATATGAATTTCTCATACTCGTGCTGATCCAAAGAATCTTTTACTCTCATGTATGCCTTCTTAGGCATTACAAAATCGGCAGTAAGCAATATCAGATACCGTTCTCCACTCACAAGATAGTGAACGTGGTTCCTCCATTCACGAATCAACTGTTCGCTTTCCGGTGGACTACCGAGTTTCGCCTCGATCATGATCGACCAAGCGACTTTCGAGTGTTCAGACTCGGGAGCAACACTAAGCAGGATATCCGGTTGGCATCCTTTTTCTTCGCAAGAATTGATCCACGGCCAGAACTCACAGATAGTAGGTGATCTTTCTGGGATTGCTTCGAGAGGATACTTTCCTTCAAGTGACCTGGCATGCCTAACAAATGGTAGAAGCCCACTCTCTGGATGGTTCTGGAGAACATCGAACACGCAAGAGGTCAAAATGTCTTCCATCGATTCATGTCGCCGAGATAGCTTGCCTTTGAGAATAGCGCTGATCAATCCACTCATTCCGATCTGCTAAAGAACTTATTCCGTCAGCTTTTTTCCAGTCTATGAACCATGACAAACGCTCAGTGTATCGACTGAACCCATCTTCTGGTTGAAAGCGTTGAAGAGCGAGAGGATAGTGTCTTTGGTTCGGTAGGTGCCGTACTTCTTGATCTCCTTGTCACGAAGGATCGGGAAGGTGTCCAGGATGTAGTCCGTGTCGGAGCGGGAGCAGCCGTACAGGTGGAAGAAGGCTGCGTCTAGTTCACATCGGAGAATGAAACGGCGCTCATCATCCCAGGAGAAGGGTGGGCCGTCAAAACCCAGATCTTCGGCGAAGGGCTTCATAGCCCAAGTTGTGTAGGTGAGTTCGAGCACGCGCAGCTTGATCCATTCCGCGATAGTCTGTCCAGGAGACCACGGGCATGAATCGATAAAGGCCGACTGAGGGAGAATGGGGAGTTGCTGGTAAAGGTAGAAGTTGAGTGTAGTGCCACCGATCTTCTGCCTGGTACAGTAATCAACAGCAAGCGAATCTAGGCAAGAAAGAAGATAAGAAGCTGAAGAAGCATCTACAGTCTGCATTAGCATCAGTGGGATCTTATTACCAACTCCGCTCATGGGCATCAAACCCGCGATGAGAGTGCGCTCGTTCGTGGAATTGGTGATATCACGCCAGCCCATTAGCCAGCGGTGGGGCCAGCGGTCTTCGAGTTTCGATGAGACCTCTGGTTCCGATACCCAGTAGCGGGGGAGAGGCTCGAAGAAGGGATTTGTCCTCTCTTCCGGCGTCAGCTCGCGGGTTGCGGGGCCTGAATAGGTATCTAGCGCATCTTCATCGCTGAACATGTCAGGACTCGATGAGCGTTTGGCGCGCTTAGCAGCCGCGTCATAGGTGGCCCAGCGGTGATCGAAGTGGTGGATCATCTTGGCCTCGTAGAGGGGCAAGAACCGTTCCATTCCCCCCCCGTCACTCGCCCTTGGCCGCTCGAAGACGTTCCCCTTGAGCTTCCACCCCTCGGCCTCGAGCTGCTCGCGGGTGCGGAAGAGGTGCGAGTCGTTGGACATGTGGAACATCGTCATGAATCTGATACCCCAGGGATTCTCCTCGAGCTGGCCGTCCCTAGCTTCCTTGATCAACACCGGAACACGCCTGTAGATCGCCTTCGTAAGCTCCGCATCCTTCTTCGAACGGAAGATCGGGCAGGTGCGCGTGTTGGGATTTAGCAGAGCGATGTCTTCGGCTGACAGGGTGAAGCGCTTCTCGGAATCCTTCAGGTTGGCGGTGGAGTGGGCGAAGAAGACAAACTCCGCTCCCATCTCTGGCTTTACATCAGATCCACCCATAGTTAGCAGGCAGAACTTCATCCTGCTGTCAACATCAGGGAAGATTCCTGACCTGTTCTCAAAGTCGAAGAGGCTGATAAGCGATCCGGTGTCCGTTAGGTTCTGGAAGAACTCCTTCGTCGTGTCATCCGTGGCAATCCCCGAGGGGACAACACAGCCAGCCCTACCAATCGGTGAGACGAGGTTTCTGTTCAGTTCGGCGAACAGGGTGTATGTGTTGACGTCACCCTTTCCGCAGAGAGGGAACCGCCCGGATTCCCTTACGAATTGGCTGGAGGCTTCGGCCTCGCGCAGGGCTTGCTCGAACTCAGCGTGCAGTCCTGGTGAGTTCCGGATCAGGTCCCTGATCAGCTTCTCGCGTTCGGCCTTGTTGCGGGCGTTGGCTATCTCCGGCACCCGTGAGGCGAACCACTCCTTTTCCTGGAGCTTGATCCTCTCCCAGGGGGGGTTTCCAAGTACTACTGAGAAGCCTTTCTCTTGCTCTCTCTGTGGATTGAAGACTTCTGGAAACTCTATTTGCCAGTGGAAGAAGAAGTTGTTCTCAGAGGATATCTTGACCGCCTGCCTGATATCTTCAGGGAGTAACCGTGCGCCCTTCTCAGCCTGCAACAGCATGCCCGTGGTGACCTGCACCTGGCTCGTAGTGGTCTTGGGCAGGAAGAAGGCAGAGCACCACATGTCCGCTACAAGCTTCAGTTCCTGATAATTGGCGGATTCGACCAGCAGGCTGTAGAGCTTTTCCTTTCGCTCAAGATGTTCTATCGTGTCATCCGAAAATGTATCCAGTATCTGGATTCCGACCGTCAAACCGTTGATGAAGCTTCCTCGAATCGAACTGAGTGGAATGGCCAGCTGTCCGCTCTCGCGCTGTTGTTTGTTGTGCTTCTTGAGCTTAATGCAGGTGGGCTTATCATCTCCTGTGATCGCACTGAAGGCTCCGTCCGGTATGCCCTGGGCAATCAACTCCGGGGTGGCTCCGATGAGGCTGTTACCGACGCGGAGGTGATGATCGAGGAACGACAGGGGTTTTCCCGGCTCCAAGGCCTCCAGCCACATGCTGACCTTGCAGAGCTCGACAGCCATCGAATTGAGGTCCACGCCATAGATGCAGTGACTGATCACGTCCCTGAGGGCTTTCCGATAGGGTTCGGGTGTGGGTTCGTCCTCGCCCGTTCTGACAGCAGCCAGCCTTTTCGCGATCCGGTGCGCCGCCGCGATGAGGAAGTGACCAGAACCGCATGCAGGATCGCAGACTTTGAGGTCTATCAGGGCCTTCTCGGCTCCGGCATTGCCTCCCTGCTTCCGCCCCTCTTTCTCTGCTCTCTCCATCACAGGCACGAGGGCCGAATCGAGCAACTCGTTGATCAGTGAAGTGGGGGTGTAATAGCTGCCCGTGGTCTTCCTGGCGTTACCCGAGGCAACTTCGAGCTTGAAGCCACCGCATCCATCGGTGAAGTCGGGATGGAGTTCGAGGAGGGCTTCGTAAACGCTTCCTAGCTCCTCTGCACCGAGGTTGCGGAAGTCCACTCGAGAGATACGTTTATCCACTCTGACCTGCGAGATCTGCGCGATGGCATCAAGGAGATAGCGATTGGAGAGGTCGGCCTTCCCGAGATCAGGTACGGCATTTTCGGACCAGAGAAAGCTTCCGAGTGCTGGAATGCCGAGTTCGGGGCAGCCCGTACGGGAACCCAGCAGGCCGAAGAGCAGCCTCATTCCCTGCCAGAGGTCGGAATGTTTGCTTCTCCGGGTTTTCTCGGCCAGAACCCTCAGACGCGAGATGGAGTACCACCTCTGATACCGATCGACCGCGTCCTCAGAAGCCGACGGGACCAACAGAAGCCCTCTCGCCTCGGCAACCAGCAGGAAGAGGATACGGTAGATCGTGCGTAGGAGCTGATGGTAGTACTCCTGCGGTTTCAGTTCGCCCGAGGCGAGCTTTTCATGCAGAGTCCGGTTCCTCGGGTGCGTTAGGAAGCCTTCGCCGAGAATGCGGATCGCTTCGGTGACTCCCACCCGCAAGTCCTGTAGGGCACGGGAGCCTTCCTGTTGCGACTTCTGCGACCACTTCTCGAGCCAGCAGAGTTCGGGGCGTTCCCCTGTCACACGCGACTCATGGCAGATGAGCCATAGAAGGCCGAAGTCGGAGTAGGCCTCCTGCTCCATCATCGCTTCGATGTCGAACTCGATATAGGCTTGTCGGGTCAGGCTGGCGTTGTCCCTCAGGAGCCTCATCACGAGCCCGTTCGAGACGAAGCCCCATAGACTCCCGGGGAAACGGTTCAGATACTCCTGAACGAGGCTGTGGGGGCTCTGGCGGGCTGCTCCGGCGGCACCCTTCGTCCTCTCATCCAGGCCTATCCCGTGGCCGACCAGATGGATAGGGCAGGTCCCCCAGTAGTGTGAAATCGGGTAGTCTTTTCCATCGATCTCGAGGCCACGTGCTGGCTGAAGCCGACCGTATCCCAGCTCCGAGAAGAGGGGAAGCAGCCAGCGCTCTCTTGCCGCCCCCGTGCCGAGGTCGTCGGGGCCGAGCTGTTCGCGGACCTCACGATACTTGCTCCAGGCGGCCGTCAGGATCGACCATGACTTGCTGGTGGCTGTGTTGATCTTCAGGCCCGAGAGGTGATAGTCCTCGGGCTTCAGGCCTTCATCCACCGTGCTCGAGGCGAGGTCCTGTAAGAGCTTCGATGTGAAGAGGCCTCCGACTGTCCTGACGGTCTGGAACACCTCCAGCCGCTTCACGCCTCACCGCCCCGGGGAATTGGGAGATAGATGAACACTCCCAGGAGGTCAGTGGGGCGCTGATGCTCGATCCTCACCGAGACGCCCTTGAGCTGTGCAGCGGATCTCACGCGCCTGTGGGACTCGAGGAGGGCATTCCCGATGGTTCTGGCTTCCTCGTCCACCCTCGATCTGAGTGCCTCGAAGCCTGCGATAACGGGCTCGAGGAAGCTTGTGGCTGTGTCCGGCGGAGTGTTCGCGCTGGGTTTCAGTTCGAGGAGAGCTTCTGCCTGGGCTGTATCGAGCCATTCAGGACGGTCGGCAGAACCCCTGAAGGCCATGAGATGACAACTCTCGGCCAGAAGGCGAGATTCCTCGCCCGACCTCGTGGTGACGATGTGGAAGCGGTATCGCAGAAGTAGAAGCGTTGTGCGGGTAGATATCTCCGATATGCGGACCACTCCGCAGCGTCTGGCGACCGATCTTGCCAGGGGGTCGAGGGCGCAGTCGAGAACATGCGAGGCAAGACCCTCCACGCACGGGTGGGTTCTCGAAAGGTACGTCACTTCATCCTGGGGCGGGAAGCGGAAAGACACCCGGATGTCGTCAGAACTCGCCGAGATGGCTTCCTTTAGAGCCCGTGGCACCGGCCTGAGGCTGATGCTCATCGGGTCGTCGCCGGTGATGACCGCTCCACTGGCTTCGAGGGCGGTCAGGAAGAAGCTACGGGCATCTTCCTGCGAGCCCGAGGCGGCCTGAGCCTCGCGATACTCCTGCGCTACTTCCTCGGGATGGATCGAGAGTTGGGCGAAGATCGAACGCGAGCGAACCAGCCTGTCTTTCGCGTCCTCCCAGGCCTGGAAGAGCTCGTGCTCCCTGGTGGCCAGGTACTCCTCCAAGCCCCCGAGAACCATCTGATCGCCCTCTCCCCTGCCGCGGAGCAGGCTCTCGACCAGAGCTTCGATCACCTCGTTCGTGTGGGTCGGAACGGGAACCGAGATGCCAAGTGCGCTCCTGATGCTCCTGTGCTTCCGGAGGAGCACTTCGAGTACTTTCGCATCGATCGTGTTGTCGGCCCCAAAGAATGTGAGGACCTTCACTGTGCTGCGCTTCTGGCCGAAGCGGTCGACCCGGCCCGCCCTCTGTTCGTGCCTCATGGGATTCCATGAGAGGTCGTAGTGGAAGACCGCATCGAAGCTGTCCTGGAGGTTGATACCCTCGCTCAGGCAGTCGGTACAGACTAGGATCCTGGGGAAGTGTGCCGAGAGCTCAGTGATTCTCAGCTCCCTGTCAGCGGGGTTGAGCCGCCCAGTGACGCAGTCGATCTCGACTCTGGGGAAGGCTTTCTTCAAGTGCTCGGCCACGTACTCCGCGGTATCGATGAACCGGCAGAAGACGATGGGTGACCAGCGGTCGTCTAAGAGCTTCTTGAGGTGCTCCGCTGCTGAGTTCAGCTTCCTGTCCTGAGAGCCTTCGAGCATGTCCGCCTCGAGGGCAAACCTTCTGAGGCGGCCTGCGTGAGTATCGGCCTGTTCGTGGGAGAGTTCGCCGATCTCACCCCCCGGAGAGATGTCCATCGCCTCGTCGCCCTGTTCAAGGTCGAGGTCGAGGATGGCCTGGCGACCCAACTCGTCAGCTTCCTCAACGTCCACGGCTGACACGGTATTCGCCCTGTTCCTCAGGGTGACTGAGGCTGCCCTGGGGCTCGATGCAAGCGACCTCAGAAGCGCCAGAGCCGACCAGTAGCGCACCCTCATCTCACGCTGGCCGCCCGAGGGAGAGTCGATCGACTCGCGGGCGTAGTTCAACACCCTGTCGAAGAGGTTTCGGTAGTCAGGAGCGAGTGAGTAGCTGTGCTCGGAATCCTCCCTCATGGGAAATGCGGTGGAAGAGTCGAGATAGCTCATCACATCCCCGCGGGTGCGCTGGATGAAGTGCTTCGAAAGCTCGCGCCTTCGTGGCTCGTTCTGAGGTCCGGCAAGCTCCTGGGGAAGCTCGGCGAACTCGGGCTTCAGGAGGGTGAGCAGCGACCTGAAGGCATCTTCGTTGCCGCTGTGGGGAGTGGCGGTCACCAGGATCATGTGACGGGAAGAATCCCTCGAGAGCGCACTCACGAGCTGGTTCCTCTGATGCTTTCCGCTTCCTCTCGTGGCTCCGTAGGCACAGCCGTGTGCCTCGTCCACTATCACCATCTCGGGACAGGCTCGCTGGAACTCCGCACGGTGTGCATCGGACTTGATGTAGTCCATCGAGACGATGGTGAATGGGTATCTCTCGAATACCGACTCGTGGGTGGCACAGGAAGCTTCGAGTGACCGCACGGTTCCGGGAAGCACAAGCTCGGTTTCGATGTGGAACTTCTCGTCCAGTTCACGCTGCCATTGCTCGGCTAGGTGGGCTGGGGCGAGAACGGTGAATCGGTGGATCTCCCCTCGCTCGAGGAGTTCCTTCACGATCAGGCACGTTTCGATCGTCTTCCCCACGCCGACGTCATCGGCGATGAGCATCCGCACCGGATCGAGCCTCAGGGACATCAGCAGGGGGACTAGCTGATAGGGCCGGGGTTCGACGGCGATCGAGCCGAAAGAGCGGAATGGTCCGGCACTGTTGCGGAACCCGAGTCTCACCGCATCGCGAAGCAGCCTGCAGGAACGGTAGTCACCCGGGGATGACGGATCGGGCAAAGGGAATGTGGCGGGCTCAACGCTCTCGAGGGGGAGATAGATACCTGCCAATTCGTCTTCAGTACCGCCCAGAGGCTTCAGAATCAGGAGATCGGGGGCCGAGTCGGGCTGGACCACCCACTCCCGCCCGCGAGCCCTTACGAGAGCTCCTGGGGCGAAGCTCAACCTCTAACCGACCCTCTCGAGGTTCGACTCGGTGAAATACTGAACGGCTTCCTACGCCATGTATTGTTCGCTCAGATCATGATGCTCAAGCGAACTAGACAACTCGAACTGCAGAACCACAATAGGGACACACCCGGGACTCTGATGAGACTGAACCTGCACACGAAGGGCACTTCAGCAGCTTGATCAGCTGTCCTCTTGTTCTTCTGCCTTCACGAATCGCCTTTCCTGCTCGCAGAATCTCCCCCTTCATGTGACCGTACTCATTCTCCAGCTTCTGCAGGATTCCTTCGTGGTGATTGTACTCTTTCAACTTCTCAGAGAACTGCTCGGAAAGACTGAAGAAGGATATAGCGCCCGCATCACCCTTTGCGTGAAGCATCGTTACAAACACTGGAACTGAAGCATGCGCCAGCAGATCCATTAATCCAAAGGAGTCGTCACCCGGACAACCCGAAAGAGAACAGCTAAAGCCCAGAGCTTCCCTAATCAAAGAGAGCATCCTGTTTAGCTCTTTCTTCTTCTGCTGCCTAGAGTACTTGATCGATCCGCAGAGGATCGAGAGCAGTACCATCAAGGCAATTAGGCCAACTCCGGTAATGGCGAACAGGTTTAGGAGTGTGCCTCCCCCCCCAACACATGTGCACAACCCAGCAAGACATAACAAAACTATTCCCGGCACTAAGAAGCCGCCCACAGATGGCTTCCACACTTCCTTTTCAACAATATCACTCTCCTCATTTATCATCTCCAGTGTTTCCGCTAAGGCGCATAGAGGTCCTTGTTCATTCCCGTTGCTACCTTTGTCCCAATTAACTGTGTTGAGGAATGCTTCAACCTTTGCCCTATCCCCCGGGACCGGAGAATCGACAGGAAGAAGCTTCTTTAGAGACCTCTCTTCTGACATCTTGCAGAATCGCGCGACAAGAGCCTCTTTGGCAGACACAATCTCCCCAGTGATTGCCTCCATATCCTTCTTGCGTTGCTGAAAGTAGTCTCTTCCTGTACTAACGGCGTCGCTGATCTCGCCCCACCGTTTCTGAAATGCCTCGTCGAACTCCGGCAGGCCTTCCCTAAGTAGCGCATATTCCTCTTGCTGTTGACGAAACTGCTCTGCTTGCTGCGCCACCTGCTGACCTAACTCTTCAAGACGCATCTGACTTTCAAGTAGAAGCCATGAAGCTTCTTTTGCTTCTCTAGCGTTATCCTCTACTTCCTTTTCATGGGAGCATTCGGGGCAATACTGCGCCCCATATACCGATCCCTGTAGCGTGATCCATGGATGTCTTTCGCATTGCACTTTAGCTCCCTCCTTCCACTCCCCAACTACGACTCAGTCGATATAGGAATCCCGAAAATGCTCTTATGTTTGGCTGCGATAGCCTTCCAGTCGACATCGTATCTGAAGCGCATGACCGTGAAGCCTGCATCCGCAAGCCTTGCATCTATATCTGCGTCTTCCTGCTGCTTGTGGGGATCGTCGTGATCCGGGCCGTCGACGTAGATGTGTGTATACTGCGAAGTGTAGCTGAAGTCGGGCCGGGTGCCATGCTCTTCGAGCAGCTTCTGGGCTTCCTCGGGTAATAACAGGAGGTTATCCCTGAGGAAGTGGAGGAAACGCTTCTCGAGATCGGACTGGCACAGCCTGATGAGTCGATCGAAGTGCTCGTCGGGATCGGTGGCTATCGGGGATGCCATGATGGATGAGCCCATGAACAACGTGAGGATGTCTTTGATGGCGTGGCGGTCGAGCTTTTCGTGATCCTTCTGATTCCGGTAGTTGAGCAGGCAGGAATAGCATGCTTTGCCGCACTTCTCCCTGGCACCTGGCGCCCTCTCGAGGTCGGTTCCGGTGTCGGGATCGAAATGACAGATGCGCAACGCCTCCTCGCAGACACGCGAGAACGCCCCCTGCTCCTGCAGCAGGCGGACCAAAGCTCCGGCACCACCCTCGGCCGATTCGAAGAAGAGGATGCTCCTGGGCTTGGCCTTGAGCGGCATGGGTTCGGCTTCTAGTTCACCGTCCTCGAGCTGGAAAACCACCTGGATCGCGCTCTTCAAGGCACTCTGCAGAGAGAGAAGCTGGCCCGCTTCCAGTTCGATCTCGGGAGTGAAGATCAGGCAGTTCCGCGTATCCTCGACGAAGGGCACGACTCGGGTGGTACGCCCAGTATCGACGTCCTCCTCGACTTCGTCCTCCTCGCGGCTCTTCACCCATTGTCCGGTTTCACTGTTGATGAAGAAGCCGTAGCCTTCGCCCTTCTCCTGCGTCTTCCGCCAGCCCATGTTGATCCGCCAAATCTGAGCTGACTGACCGTAGGTGAACCTTGCCAGAAGGGCGTCTTCCCCGCTCTTCAACTCGGCTCTCTGGAATGACTGCCTGCCGTGACGCGAGACGAACCGGATCGCCGTTCTCACGTCATAGCCCATCCGGAGTCGTTCCTCTTCATCCGCGTTGATGTTCTCGCGGCGGCGGGTGACCACGTTCCTGAGTCGGATCAGGTCGTTCAGCACTTCCGTGAGCGGCTCGCCGCAGTGTTCGCAAAGGTCGGGACCGGATCCTCCGGGTGCGGGGTGATAGAAGCCGCAGCTCGGGCAGATCTTGGCCGAGGTCTTGTCCAGCCCGGTTTCTCCGGCGATGAAGCTGATCCTCTCAACGACATACTTCGAACCCTCGTGGTAGATCACGGCCCTGGGGCCGAACTCAGTGATAGCGAGGAAGCGCGGGCGGGAGAGGTAATCATCCCCGGCATCCCTCCGGCTCGAACGCCTTCCAGGAATGTAGGCCGAGAGTGGAAGCCTGGGGAAGCTGTACCCTGGAAGGAAACCCTCGCTCGCGAAATAGCGATAGCTGCTGAAGTCACCCTCGCGGGAAGTGGATTCGTTCAGCAGCAGATCGCGCTGGCGGACAGCCTCCATCCAGATTCTCTTCGCCTTCTCGTGGTCCTTGAAGCGGGTGGGATTGGCGATGATGTCGTTCTGGATCCTTATCTGGCTCACAGCGGCCCGGTAGAGGTCGCGCCACCTAGTGAGGGCCTCGTCGAACCGGGACGGCGCATGTGCGAGAACCTGCTCGAGCCAATCCTGTGAGTACCACCAGGCCTTCTCGACGCTGGGCATGATGGTGGCCAGGAGCTGCGACGATCTCCTGAAGGCGCGGTCTTTCGACGCAGGGCTCGTGATATCTTCCTCAACGGAGTCCAGCAGCCTCGGGTTGTTCTCGTCCGCGAGTTCGAGGATCGTCGTGAGCGAGTCGCCCAAGGAAATCCCGGTCTCCTTCAGCCAGATCGCCTGGATGTGAGCCTTCACCAGCTCTTCGTTCGCCAGGTCGACATGCGGCGGCTTGACCGCACCTGCAACCATCTGGTCGGGATGGTCGAAGAAGTACTGGTCGTGCGGGCTGCCCTTGCCGCAGTAGGTGAACACGAATGCTGGGTCTCCGCCTCGTCCGGCTCGGCCGCCCCTCTGGGCATAGTTCGCTGGAGTGGGAGGGACGTTCCGCATGTTGACCAGGTTGAGCTGCGCGATGTCGACGCCGAGCTCCATCGTCGGCGAGCAGTACATAACGGGGAGATCAGCACTCTTGAAGAGACCTTCTCTCTCCTCGCGGATGTCCTGGGGAACCTGCGCAGTATGCTCGTGAGCCTCGAGTGAGGCGGTCTGCCTGGCTATCTCCTGATAGTAGAGCTTGAAGAAGGCGTTGGGCGAACGGTCAGCCTTCGACTGTCTCGGCGTCCGCACAGGGTCGAAGAACGCCTCAGTCCCATCCCCGGCCTTCCAGGTCATCACTGCAGCCTTTATCCTGTAGCCCTTCTCCCTCTTGCCATAGACGACCTCCTGCAGGATGCCACCACGGTGCAGCACTCTGACGAGGTCACCGATGATCGACTCCTTCGTTTCCCGGTCGAGTGTCCCGTAGGTTCTGCCGAAGGCCGAGTTCAGGTACTTACCGAAGTTGCCCCGGGAGGACAGGAAGACAAGACGCTCCTTGCTCTTCTCCTTCGATGCGGGGCGTGTTAGTAGGATTCTCGCGGAGTTCTGATCGAGCCTCTCGTCTTCATCCATGACCCAGGGGTCGATGAGGTGCTGGAGGCTCCTGCGCCTAATCTGCTCCAGCTCCTCACGATCCAGGCAATCGGCTGCGACTGCGAGCTCCCTCCTGGCGTGATCTAGCAGAACCTTGCAGACTGTCTTCCTGAGTTCTATCGAAGCCTCGGAAAGGGGCTGGCAGGTATCGGCCCATGCGGTGCTGGACTCGCAGATCTCGTCGAGGTACTTGTACTCGATCCGAAGTAGCCCGCACTGTTCGAGGTTGGGCGAGTTGATCCGCCATCCCCGTTCGAGGTCCCTGTAGACCCGATGCGATACCACTCCTCGAAGTGCGCTCTCGGCCTCTTCCAGGGCGGTGGCGACACTCTCGGGGTTCTGGCAGTAGTCGGAGGGACGAAGCCTCATGCATCCGACGACGGCTTTAGCAAGGGAGTCGTAGGGAAGGCCTGCAGATCCGGCAGCCTTGACCGCGGAGTAGATGGAGGCCCTGAGGAACCCGGTCTGGACGAAATCATTGAAGTGACCCGCCTGGAGAGAGGCATCCTGGCGGTTATCGGAGAAGCTGAGGAGCTTTCGTGCAGTTGCCTCGAGCTCCCTGTGCTCCCGGAGTTTGAGGATCGTAAAGATGCTCAGTATGGTGGTTGCTGTGCTGCGGCCCTCGGTACCCAGTGAAGTGAGCCTGTCGTAGTCCGATCTGCGCCCGGAGCTGTAGGACACTCCGCACTTGGGGCAGAACCTGAACGGTACCGGGATGAACGCGAGCTGAAGGCCGGTGTCGGAATGGGTTCCATCGGGATCGAGACTCATGACAGTGGGCACCCAGCTCTTCCTCTCGCGCGGGAGGATGAACCTGCCTCGATCCTCCTTCAGCCACTCCTCGGGGAGTCGGGTGAGAGCTTCATCCGGATCGACCGGCCATGGATCAACGGAGTCGAGGTAGAGATACCCGGCATCCCCCTCTTCGTGGGTCGAACTGCGATCGATGATCTCGCGGGGGATGACCTTCGTGCCATCCGCCGTGTGCTTCAGTTTGACGCAGTAGAACTCCTTACCGCACTCCCTGCAGAATGCGAGCGGGAAGAGCACTTTCTCGGAATCGTCGGGAGAGTAGTAGTGACCATGGAGCGTAATGTAGCGTGATTCCTCCGACTCGAGCGAAGTGAAGACGGTTCCGCTTGGACTGATGAACTGGTGCAGCTTGAAGACGAAGGCGGAAGGCCCCGAAGGATCGCTTTTAACGTTCCGGTTGGCGTGGAAGAGCGCCTGTCGGATGATGTCGGCACAACGAGTTTCATCGATGCCGCTGATCGCGGACAGCCTTCCGGCGGCACCCTTTGCACCGATGATCGGGATCGGGACGGCACGGATAAGTCTGTCGTCAGCAGAACGAGACACTCCGAAAGTACTTTCGAGCCATATCGCAAGGGGATCCCGCGAGAATGATGACAGGTCGGTCGGAAGGCTCGGATCGGTTTGTAGCTTATTCTTCAGTTCTGTGCAGAACTCAACCGAATCTATATCTCTGTCTGAAGTAACTCGTTGGAGGGTTTCCCCGATAACGTTCTCAGGATGTACTGGTGTACCGAACAGCGTCTCGGTGAGTTGAGCAACGGTCTCCTGCTGCTCGCGAAGCGTTCCTGATCCGGCAAGCGTCGCCGAGGTTCCGACCACCTGGACATCGGGGCACTCGAAGTACTCGCGGGCTCGTCGGATTAGGAGGGCCACGTCGGCGCCCTGCCTCCCGCGATAGGTGTGGAGTTCGTCGAATACCAGGAATCTCAAGCTGCCTGCCGCCGCGGAGATGAGCTGCTGTTCCTTGGGGCGGGTGAGGATGAGTTCGAGCATCACGTAGTTCGTCAGGAGGATGTCGGGGGGATCCGCGACGATCGCCCGCTTCTCATCGTCTTTCTCCTGGCCGGTGTACCGTTTGAAGGTCACCGCACCCCTGCGATTTGGGTCTCCATCGTTTATGAACTGCTCGAGGGCTGTCTTCTGCGAATTGGCCAGTGCGTTCATGGGGTAGACCACGATGGCCTTGATCTTTCCCTTGCCTGCCTCTCGATTCTTCAGTACCGAATCGACGATCGGGATGAAGTACGCAAGGCTCTTCCCTGAGCCGGTTCCGGTTGTGAGAACGTAGTTCACTCCGGCCTGTGCCGCCTGGATCGCCTGTTCCTGATGCTTGTGCAGTCTAAGAGGTTTCGACTGCCCGTTGCCTTTGTGGGCGAAGATCCGGGCGCATTCCGGGTGGAGCGTCCTGCTTCGAACGAGTTCGTCGACTGTGTGACCAGGCTCGAACTGGGGATTGAGTTGTATCAGAGGATCTGGCCAGAGTGCCCCGCCGTTGATGCTTTCTAGAACCTGTCTCGAGATTCGTGAGTCGTTGATCTTGACGAAGCTGGAGACGTAGAACGCGTACTCGTCGATGAGCTCTTTCCGCAACCGGAACGCGTCCACGATACCTCCCCGAGAGCAGGGGCAGTTGCTTTCCGCGAAAACGCTCTGCTAGTCTTGCGCAACGTTCTCTCCAAGTCAACAATAAGAGTGGATATCCGAGATAACACCCCCAATAGTACGAACGAGAAGGGTGTACCGCTTTCATATCTCGCATGAAGGAAAAGAACAACAATACCGGGACGATTGAAGGGAGAGCTACCGCGAGTAGTGCTCTCTTGATTTGCTAGGCGGCTTGCCGCCGGCAGTCTACCGGGAGATGATCACGAAGGAAGTGTCACCCTCTCAGGTGTACTTCTGATGGGGAAGCTTACGGGATGTGTTCTGGGATGCGAAACCTTCAACGCCACATTGACGCACGCAGTCCACATCAGTATCTAGACACTGTTTGGACTAGTCTGTTGGGGAGAGAATGAGTAATAGACGATGAAGGTGATGTTCAATTATTCCGAAATGTGTTGATGGAGTAACTGGATGATTCAAGTGGTTGATATTTGATTGGGAATAGGCGATATTATTGTCACATTGCTAAATAACGTTAGCCGAAGGCTAAGGATATGGATCAATTCTTAGCAAGACTTTCAGATGGGGTTTTCAGCCGTTTCTATTCTCTTTCAGATGGTAAAAGCGCGAGCGTCGCTTATCACACACCGAGTCAGTCAGCCGTTTTCTTTGAAGGGGACTCTGCCGAGGTGTGGTGGAGGATATTCCAAGCTAAAGGTTCCACCACTAAAGCACTAGACTACATTTTACATAATGGTGTATTTGAGGGAAGCCCAGAAAAGGAAGCAAAAGCTACTCTGGCTTGCTTTATTGAAGGCTTGAAAGCATCAGGGCTCCTTACTTTCTCCCCACAAGAGCTCATTGCGAACACTAATAGCATTCTGCCTAACCCTCCCCCTAAAAGCACAGAAATATCATCAGAGAACCCAGAGCAGTCTATTAGCCAGTTCATGGCAGACCATCACATCCTGTACACAATGCTCCTCGAACTCACCTACAAGTGCAATGAAAGGTGCGTACACTGCTATCTTCCTGAAGAGAAGCAACTCCAAGAGCTATCTTTAGAGCAGATAGATGAACTAATGAGTGAGTTTGAAGAGTTGGGTGGTCTTCAGATTCAGCTAACTGGGGGTGAACCACTTATTCGCGATGATTTTGTCGATATTCTCAAGTTGTCATACAAGCATGGTTTCGTTACATCTATAACTACCAACCTCACACTTTTGAATCAGGACAATCTAGATGCTATAATCACTGCACATCCACGTTCAATAGGTTGCAGCATCTATTCTGCTCGCCCAGAACTGCACGATGCGATCACAATGACAGTTGGATCTTTTGAAAAGTCAATTCGCTCTATTCGTGTGCTCCGTGCAGCAGAGCTACCCGTAGTTATAAAATCACCCTTGATGGAAAGTACCGCTCCTTATTGGCGAGAGATCGAAGATTTGGCCAATGAACTTGGGTGCGAATACCAGTTTGACGTGGGTATTACAGCGAAGAACGACGGTATTCTGTCGCCTCTAGCGCATCGGGTAGTGAATCCCGTTGTTCTTAAAGACATCTTTTCATCTCGATACTACAAGCTCTTCATTGGCGATGAGCAAATGTCCGCTATGTCTGGCCCATCACCAGATGCCAGTCTTTGCGGTGCAGGAGGCTGTGGATTAGCAGTTTCACCTGATGGAACAATTCGACCCTGTCTCGGTTTGAATGTCTCTCTAGCAAAGTGGCCCGAGACATCATTACTTAGTGTTTGGGATGGGTCGCCTTTCTTCTCTGACTTCGGCGCAATCAGGTTATGTGATATCTCACCATGTAATGATTGTGATGCTCTTGCGTTTTGTAGCCGATGCCCGGGAGCTTGGTTTGCTGAACATGGCGATTACCGCAGACCTAGTCAGTACACCTGCTTTATTGCTCATACAATGGCGGAAGCTCATTTACATAAACAGTCCGACTCTTTCCGAGAGTAACAAAAGCGGATAGGGGAGGTGAGACAATGAAGTTGGAGGTTAAAGTTCAGCATTACACGCTGAACGCAAAATGCAACTGCCCTAAAAATACCACTAGTAGTTGTGGTATCAATTACAGGCAGTTCTAGTCAATGTTGTGCGAAAACCGTGGCATTGCTTTGTTGCAGTGCCACGGTTTGAATTGAGTTCATGAATGGGTCCTTTCATTCTGTATGTTTGCCAGAACGCTATTGGTGATATTGTTACATCGCTACCCAGCATTCACTTCCTCAAGCGCACATATCCATCGTCTACTCTTAGCATTCTCGTAAATGCCGATCTAGCTGACATCTTTGATGCTGATCCGAATGTGGACCGAGTTATCTACCACCCAGCCAATTGGTACGATACCAATTTCAACATAGACATATCAGACGACGTGGAAGATATATTCGGCCTTCGCTCTCATTACGACATAGTTGTTGATAGCATGTGTGTCGAAAAGACTGCACGCATTATTGAGCACCTTAACCCTGACAAAGCTATAGGCATTGGTTTCGAGGAAACCCTATATGCCTATAGTCTTCCACTGTCGTTAGCTAAATGGCGAACCTGGTCTGGAGGAGACAGAACGGCTGTAGAATGCTTTGGTGATCTCGTTGAGTTACTTAATGTCAACTATTGTGGATGCGAGCCAGTTCTTTTCCTGACCTCTGAAGCTCGTGATAGGGGCAAAGAGTGGATTGACTCAATAGACCACTCCAAAAGACCTGTCGTTGCGCTCAATCCTGGCGCTGGTAGTCCAATAAAGCGTTGGCCATTTGAGAAATATATTGAGGTAGCACAGAATCTTCGCAGCGACGGATTTTTACCACTGTTCATATTTGGACCGAGAGAGACTGACCTATTCTCCTCCTACAGTGACCTGATCGCGCAAAATGATTGCACCGTTTATTATTCCGAAACCATAGATGTACAACCTTTAGCTGGCATCCTTCACAGTTGTGCTCTACTGATTTCCAATGATTGCGGAGTCATGCATATTGGAGCAGCTATTGGATGTCGCGTACTTGCTCTCTTTGGACCCACAAGTAGTCGGATTTGGTTTCCGTATCGAATCCCATGGAATCAAGTTATTGAGCATGACTTTGATTGCCGCAAATCGTGTTATAGCGGTTGCGAGCAACGCCAATGTCTTTCTAGTATTTCAGTAAATGAAGTATTGAGCAAGGTTCGTTGTATGCTGTAGCATACCATTCTAGTGTGTAAACTGGTACGGCTTCGAGTTATAAACAGCGCTGGGTTCACTTGCGATGAAATAGGGCTGCTTCATCGTTTCCGGTTCCCCGCGTTGAGCTTGCGTCATCCGGATTCCTGGTCATTGGAAGAATGCTCTCATGCAACGATGTCCATACCAGTATCTGAGCTGGTCCCCTTTGGTGGACAAGAGGAGTAGTTAGAATTGGGCATGGCTTCTCGAGGGAGGGGACATGCCGAAGCGGGTGCACAATGCATCGTTCAAGGCGAAAGTAGCGTTGGAGTCGATCCGTGGAGAGAAGACGATAGCGGAACTGGCGGTGTAGTGCGGAGTGCACCCGGTACAGATCAGTCGCTGGAAGGGCGAGTTCCTAGAGCGGGCTCCGGAGGTGTTTTCGGAGGGATCTGGGCGGAGCCGGGAGGCTGAGCTGCAGCGTGAGCTTGATGAAGCTCCCCGACAGCCGGGACAGGCTAAGGTCGAGTTGGACTGGGTTAAAAAATGCTGACGAGATTGAAGCCAGTCGAGCGAAGAGAAGCCGTTGAGAAGGACAGCCCGGAGATCAGCGTGGTACGGCAGTGCGAGTTGCTGGGCGTGAGCAGGTCGACGCTGTACCGGAAGCGGACAGAGCGTGGACGTAAGCAGAGCGAGTTGATGGCGGCGATAGACGAGATCTACACGGCGCATCCCTTCAAGGGGGCTCGCAGGATCAGCGATGATCTTGCGGACCGAGGGCTGCATGCCGGCAGGAAGCGGGCGGGCAGTCTGATGAAGCTGATGGGTATTGCAGCGATAAACCCGCAGCCGTCGACGAGTCATTCATCGAAGGATCACGAGAAGTATCCCTATCTGCTCCGAGGGCTGTCGATACGCGACTGGACCAGGTCTGGTCGTCGGACATCACCAATGTGAAGATGCCGCGAGGCTGGTGCAACCTGACGGTGATCATGGACTGGTACAGCCGGAAGGTGCTCTCCTGGCGACTGTCGAACACGCTTGATACCAGGTTCTGCGTGGAGGCGCTGGAAGAAGCTCTCGAGAGTTATGGTCGTCCCGGGATCCTCAACACGGATCAGGGCTGCCAGTACACCGGTCGGGAGTTCACCGGCGTGTTGAAGGCCACCGGGATCAGGATCAGTATGGACGGGAAGGGCCGAGCCCTGGACAATGCGATGGTCGAGCGACTGTGGCGCACCCCGTGAAGTACGAAGAGATCTACCTGAAGAGCTACAACGACATGGTGGAGGCAAGGATCGAGCTGGGCAGGTATCTGGGATTGTACAACTCGGGGAGGAAGCACTCTTCTCTGGGGAACCGGACTCCGGATGCCGCATACTCAACCCGGGAAACCGGAAACGATGAAGCAGCCTGATTCTAACGCAAACCGCCCCTCAGGCTGTCCATAAAACCGGAGCCACTTCAATCTGCCCAGCTCGATCCTGTCGAGATCGACCTCCTGAACCTCCAGCGCCTCGATCACCCGGGCTG